>NZ_JBFNFI010000010.1:0-62282 GCF_046035495.1 Helcococcus sp. KG196 | reverse complement strand
AATATTATAATACATGATTTTCAAAAGGATTTACCTGTAATATTAAGAAATCATTGTAATACATGACTATTTTTAACCTTTTTTACCTGTAATATAAAAAAATTATTATAATACATGATTTTCAAAAGAATTTACCTGTAATATTAAGAAACAATTTGTAATACATGATTATTTTTAACCTTTTCTCAAGGAGCTACTAAATTAAATGAGATTGGAAATAAGTTAAAATTAGCAACCAGTAGCTTAAATTATTACTTAAATTCATTAATTGAGTTAGGAATAATTGAAAAAATACTCCTGTATTAAATAGAAAATCTAAAGGATCAATCTATTTAATAAGGGACACAATGTTTTATTTTTGTTATAAATTTGTTCAAAAGAATTTAAATCTTATTAATTTAGATATGGGTGAGTTAGTTTATAACAAGTCTATAAAAGACAATTTAAATGATTACACGGGAAAAGTTTTTGAAAAAATTTTTATAGAATATTTTGAAGAAAGATTTAAAAGAGGATTATCACCAATTTTTCCAGATGATTATGGTAATTGGTGGGGAAATGATAGTAGATTGAAGAAAGAATTAGAAATTGAAATGATTGCTTATGGAGATGATGGAAAATATTTATTTTTAGAAGCAAAGTGGAAAAATGAGTTGATTGATAAATCGGTAATTGATAATTTAGTTGAAAAATACTTAAATTTTTCTTATAAAGAATCCTTTTATTTGATAACGAGTTTATCAGTTTTTAGTAAAATGGAAGTAGGAAATAATGTAGAATTGATAAAGTTAGAAGATATGTATAATATATAATAAGGAGTTAATTATGAAAAAAATATATATGCTTTCAGGATTGGGGGCTAAAGAGGAGTCTATATTAGAATTTAACAAATTCTTAAATAGTCAAAATTATGAAATTATTTATATAGACTTGCCAGGACAATATTCTAATTTAAATATTAAAATAGAAAATAGAGAAGATTTTGTAAATTGGATAAAGTCAGTTATTCCTTGTAATTCTCTTGTTATGGGATATTCATTAGGATCGGATTTAATATTAAAATTCATAGATGATATTAACCCTAAATCTACTATAATACTTGATGGTGGAGTATTTGGAAATGATTTTATGCAAACAACTTTAGAAGAAGAAAAAGAGTGGAGTAGAAATTATATTAAGCAAAACAATTTAGATATGAATCCTGATACTGTATGCTCACTTTTTGACTTGAGATTTGATCAATATAAAGATATATTTTCGATAAATACGGAAAAAGACATTTTATTACTTTTATCAGATACACCAAAAGAAGCATATGACTATAAGTTAAACAAGGTTAAAAATTACAATAAACTTGATAGAAAAAATATTGAAATTGTATTTATTGAAAATACAAATCATGATTTTTATAGTGAAAAACCTGAAGAAATTGGTAAAGAAATAGTTAGATATTTGGATAAATTTTGATTGTGAAAAATTATATTTTTGTATAAGGATGGATGATTAGATGAAAGAATTAAATATATCATTGCAAGATACTCAATGGGATTTTACCTATACAGATCATGATAGAGATATTGTAAGAGCTATAGTTATAGATAATGAAGAAAATTATTATTTTGTTAGAGTTGAGAGAGATGATGATTTCGGTAAAGCAACACTTATTGAAACAGCAGGTGGTGGAGTTGAATCAGGAGAAAATTTTGAAGAAGCAATAGTTAGAGAACTTAAAGAAGAATTAGGCGTTGAAGTAGAGATTATAACTAAATTAGGAGTAGTAAAAGATTTTTATAATTTGATTCATAGACGAAATATTAATAATTATTATTTGTGTAAAATTAAGTCATTTGGAGAAAAAGAAATGACAGACTCGGAGATAAATGATTTTCATTTATCTACCTTGAAATTAACATATGAAGAAGCTAGAAGAGAGTATGTTAAATGTTCAAATACAAGATTGGGAAAGCTTATTGCTGATAGAGAAATACCTGTTTTGGAGCATGCTACAAAAATTTTGGAAAATGAGATTTATTAAAACTTTCTAGGAGTAATATTTTGAAAATAATAAAATATTCTAATAAGTATAAAGAAGATTTACATCAAATGATTAAAGAAGCAAGGATTAGTATTGGACTTAACTCAAATCTAAGAGAAGATTTATATGATATTAATAAATATTATATTGATAAAGGTGACATGTTTTGGTTAGTGGTTAATCAAAAAGAAGAAGTTTTGGGTTGCTTAGGATATTCGAAAATAGAAAATAAAGAAGAAGCTTTTTTACATAGATTTTATATAAAACCATCTATGAAAAGAAGGGGGATAGGTACTAAACTTCTGGCGTTTGTAGAGGATTACTTAAAAAATAAAGGGATTAAGACTTTAAGAGTTCATTTGGGTGAAAGTAAAAAGAATTGGTATGAGTCATATTCTTTTTATCCTAAAAATGGATATAAAGAATATGAAGATAGGTACATGATGAAGGAGATAATAGGATAAAAATGACATTAATAAAAAATGAAATTCCAATTTTGGAATATGATGATAATCAAAGTGCAGTTATTATGCCAAATCATGAAAATTTGAAATTAGAATTACCCGAAAAATGTGTGTTTGCATTTTTAGAAGATGAAATAGATAAATTCGCCGAAAAAAATAGAGCATGTAAAGTTTCTGAATTTATATCTTGTACTAAAATATATCCAATTTATGTTGTAAAATATGAAGGTGAAGAAATTTGTTTAGTTCAGGCACCAATGGGTTCAGCTTCATCAGGGCAGATTTTAGATTGGTTGATTTCTTATGGGGTAAAAAAAATAATTTCGTCAGGAACTTGTGGTGTTTTGATTGATTTAGATGAAAATAAGTTTATAGTTCCTATAAAAGCTTTAAGAGATGAAGGTACAAGCTACCATTATATAAATCCTTCTAGGTATATTGAAATAAATAAAGTTGCATTGAAAGCTATTGAAAAGACACTAATAGAACATGGATTAGAATATGTCGAGGTTTTAACTTGGACTACTGATGGTTTTTATAGAGAAACTCCTGAAAAAGTTGCTTATAGAAAAGAAGAAGGATGTGCTGTTGTTGAAATGGAGTGTTCGGCTTTAGCGGCTGTAGCACAATTCAGAAATGTAATTTGGGGGCAAATTCTTTTTACTGCAGATTCATTAGCAGATATCGAAAAATATGATGCTAGAAATTTTGGAGAAGACTCTTATGAATATGCCTTAAAATTATGCTTTGATGTATTAAAAAAATTATGATTGCAGTTGAAAGATTCATTCCTAAATCTTTTAATAATTCTTGAGCATTTTTTTCAAAACTGGATCTAAACTAATATTTGTACTTACTTTTGTCATGGAAATAGAACTCCTTTTAATATATAATATTATAAAGTATTTAAAAACATAAATGATTTATGCGTATAATGTGCATGTTATACATGCTTGATATGCGTATTACATTCATGCACATAATTTTTAGGAGCTAAACTATGAATATAAAATTAATAAAACCGACAATAAATGACAAAGAAAAAATTATTGAAATGCTAAAAATATGGAAAGAAGATATTGAAAAAAATAAGACTAATGGTTCGCCATCGGCTATTTTTAGGAATATGGATGAAGATTTTCAATATTATTTGGATAATTTGGATAGAAAAGAAAATATAGATGAAGGTAAAGTTGCCTCTACCACACTTTTTTGTTATGACATGGATAGAAAAGTATTTGTAGGTGCGGTTAATATTAGACATTCATTAAATGAACATTTACTTCAATTTGGAGGACATATTGGAGATGGGATAAGACCTGATGAGAGACGAAAAGGTTATGCGACAGCTATGATAGGATTGGCACTTGAAGAATGTAAGAAATTAGGAATTGGTAAAGTGCTTATGACTTGTGATAAAACTAATATTGGATCAGCAAAATCAATTATTAATAATGGTGGAATTTTAGAAAATGAAGTATTAGAAGATGGAAAAATAGTTCAAAGATATTGGATTGATAACAAAGGTATAGATAATGTTAAGAGAAGCTAATTTAGAAGACGTAAATAATTATTTGGAATTTGCCTATAGGCTTTCTCAAGATTTTGAGAATTCTTTTTTTCCTACATATTTAGATGGTATAAAGACTAAGGAAGATTTTTACAATTCTGCATTTAAGTCTTTTGAAGATGAAAATTCAAAAATTTTATAATTTGAAATAGATGGAGAAGTTTTAGGATGGATTGATTTTTACTGGCTTCCAAGTGATCTATATTTGGGAATTAGAGTTTTTAACGTTAAAGAATTTAAAGGTAAATCTATTGAAGAATTTATTGAATACGCTAAACAATATTTTTCAAAATATACAATATTCTTTGGATTGCCATCAAAAAATATTGAAAGTGTAAATTATCTGAAAAAAATTGGTACTACAAAAGTTGAAGAAAACTATGTATATACTCTTAATTTTGAGGAGTATCAGCCTAAAGAATATGATGGAGAAATTATAAAAGTTAACGAAGAAAATTGGAATGATTTTTCTAATCTTCATGATAAAATTGAAGGAATTTATTGGAATTCTGAAAGATTATATAAACAAATATTTACTTTAACAAAAAATAATTGGAATATATACTTATATTATGAAGAAGGACAAGTTAAGGGGACTATTTATTTCGTATATACTCCATTACTTATGGAAATTTTTGGTGTGGATTTTCAAGATAATAAATTTGATAAAAAAATTATGAATAATTTATTAATAAAAGCTCTAAATGTATCAAAAAGTGATGGGCAAAAATATATGACTTATTTTGTAGGAGAAGAGGAAATAGATATTGTTGAAAAATTAGGATTTAAGTTTTTAGATAAGTATGAATTATATAAACTAGAGCTTAATTAACGTATTTCTATTGTAATCGAAATTATAATATTTAATTGAATTATATAAAGATTAAAAAATAAGAATTTTTCAATTAAAAAGTACATTTTAATAAATAAGATAAAATGATATAATTATAAAAAAATCTAAAGAGGTGAAATATGACAAGGATACTTTTAGTTGAAGATGATAGATCATTAAGCGTTGGGTTAGTTTATTCCTTAAATAAAGAAGGATATGATATAATTCATACTGAAAATATTTTACAAACAAAAAAAGTTTTAGAAGACGAAATATTTGATTTAGTAATTTTGGATGTTACACTTCCTGATGGGGAAAGCTTTGAATTGGTTCCAAATATTAGAAAAAATAAATCTACACCGATAATATTTTTAACTGCGAAAGATGAAGAAGAGGATATAATTAAAGGATTTGATAATGGTGGAGATGATTATATTACTAAGCCATTTAGTCTAAAAGTTTTACATGTAAGAATTAAAAGATTATTGGAAAGAACTGTTTCTGTAAGTGATATGACTAGAGTTTCAGGTGAAATTAAAATAGATGTGCCTTCACTTAAAGTTTATAAAAACGATAAAATGATAGATTTAACGCATTCAGAATATAGACTACTAAATTATTTTATGGATAATTATAATTTAGCATTGAGTAGGGAAAACATACTGGAATTTTTATGGGATTCAGATGCTGAGTTTCAAGCATATTCTACTATTTCCGTATATGTAAATAGAATTAGAGAGAAGATTGAGGATAATCCAAGTGAACCAAAATATTTAAAAACTAAAAGAGGAATAGGTTATATTTGGTCGGTGGAGGTTAAATAATGGTTCTACTAAAGGGAAAAAAATATTTTACAATTGTTATTGTAAATATATTTATAATATTTTGTGTTGCAGTACTTGTAACTCAATATTTGGATTATAGAACAAGTAAAAAAAGATTAATTATAGAAAAAACCCTAATAAAGCAAATGCGTAGATATGAAGATATGACCGGAGTAAATATTTATGAAAAATTAAAAAATGAACCTGATGAAAATTTAATAAATGAAAAGTTGACAAAATTAAATGATGCAAGATATGGATTTATAAATTTTAGAGGGCAATTATTTTCGTTAAGATTGGTTTATATTTTATGTATAGTAACAATTGTATTTTTAATTTTACAATTAATTAACTTTATTTTTATAAAAAGAAATCAAAAAAAATATATAAAAAAGATTGATAAATTTATAGATTCATTGCAAAATAAAAGATTTGATTATCAGCTGAAAGAAAATGATGATAGTGTTATTTCCAGCTTAAATAGCAGATTCAATAAGTTGGGATTATCTATAAAGAGTAATTATGATTCCTTAGAAAAAGAGAAGGAAAAATTGAAGGATACATTAGTTGATATATCCCATCAAATAAAAACTCCATTAGCCTCTTTAATGATGAATAATGAAATTATAATGGATTCAAACAATCTAGAGAAAAGTCAAATAGAATTTTTAAATTTAAGTCAGTCTCAAATTATTAGATTATCTTGGCTAGTTTCATCTTTATTAAAAATAGCAAGATTTGATGCCAATTCAATTCAAATTAAAGAAGAAGATTTTAAGATATCTAATTTATCTTTAGGTTTTGAAGATGTTTTGTATGAACAATTAAAGAAAAAAAACTTGAAATTGATTCATAGTGGAGATTTGGATTCAGAAGTTAGACTGGATTTAAATTGGACTAGAGAAGCTTTACTTAATATTGTAAAAAATGCTACAGAACATGCATATGAGGGTACGAGCATTATCATTGATTATTTAGTAAATGTATCTATGATTAGAATAGATGTAAGTAATTTAGGTGAAAATATATCTAATGATGATATCACAAATATATTTAAAAGATTTTATAAATTAAGCAGTAATACTAATAAAGAATCTGTAGGAGTTGGTTTAAACTTATCTAAAAAGATAATTGAAGCTCAATTAGGAACGATTTCTGTTCAAAATGACAGTAATGGTGTTACATTTACAATATTATTTTTAAAATAAAAAATTAAAAATAAAATGATCTAAAAGTTAACATTTAGATCATTTTTGTATTTATAACAAAATTGTTATATAAATTTAATAATTATTTAAAAAATAAATGATATAGTATAAATATAAACTTGTTTTACGTTCTAAGGAGGAGAAGATGAAAGTAATACAAACTGTTAATTTAAATAAAACATATGGAAAGGGGGATACATTTGTACACCCGGTAAACAATGTGAATTTAGAGGTTGAAGAAGGGGAATTTGTTGCCGTAGTTGGAGCTAGTGGAGGAGGGAAATCTACATTATTACATCTTTTAGGTGGGTTAGATATACCGACAAGTGGAACTGTATATTTAAATGGTAAAGATATATATGCAATGAGAAATGATGAGAGAGCGATATTTAGGAGAAGAAATATCGGATTTGTATTTCAGTTTTTCAACTTAATACCGGTTCTTACTGCTGAAGAAAATATAAAACTTCCTACATCATTGGATAATATTGAAATTGATAAGGAAATGTTTGATGAAATTATAAAACAATTAGGGCTTACAGACAGGTTAAATCATTTTCCTTCTCAATTATCGGGCGGAGAGCAGCAAAGAGTTTCTATTGGAAGGGCATTGATAAATAAGCCATCCATAATACTTGCTGATGAACCGACCGGGAATTTAGATAAAAAAAATTCACAAGAAATTTTAAATTTATTGAAACTTTTTGGAAAAAAATATGGAATTACTGTGGTAATGATAACCCATGATTTAAGTCTTGCGGCAGCAGCTGATAGGATAATAAAAATTGAAGATGGAAAAATAATGGGGGCATAAGATGAAAATTATAAGTAAACTTAGTTGGAGGTATATTAAGAAAAATAAACTGAGAACTATTTTGACTTTATTAGGCATTATTATTTCTATTTCAATGATTACATCAATTGGAAATATAGCGTATTCACTAATAAAAGAAAATAGATCTTCGTACGAGAATGTGGATGGACCATATGATTTCAGGATTAAGGAATCAAATAGTAGTGAAGAAATGAAGGCTAATAATTTAAAAAATTTAGGAGGTATATATAAAATATCCAGAAAATATATTTCAAGGATACACACAAAAACTTCAGATTTAGGTATTGATAACTATATTGAATTTGAACACAGAAACGCTAATGAAGAATTTTATAATAAATATTTTCCTAAAGATAAGTTAATAGAAGGTAAGCTGCCTAAAAATGAAAATGAAATTTTAGTTCCATTTAATTTAAAATATATCGCACCGGGATTTGATAAAATAGGAAATACTGTAAAATTAGGTGTTCAAGAAAGTTTGAAATTTGATAATTTTTTTGATTATAATCCTACTTTTAATAAAAATTACATAAATAGGATGGAAAATAAACCACTTTTAAAGGGGAAAATAGAAGAAAAAAATTATAATAAAATTGATAAATCAAAATTAGTTAATATTGATGATATAAAAAAAATGACGGATGTATTTAATGGTGAGTATAAAGATTATAAAATTGTTGGCTTTATTAAAGAAGAGGTAAGAGATGGGAATTTTTTAGCTCATTTTGATGATGAAAATATTAATAGAGATAAACAAATATGTCTATTTTACGGAGATATACTCGGATTTGATAATAAGATACATGATAGATTTGATCTTTTTGGATTTTTTTCAAATTATGATAATTTAGATGAAAACTTAGATAAATTAAAAGAAATATCAAAATATGATGAAAACACAAGTGATTTAAATAATAGATTAGTTATAAGAAATGATTACATAAAATTAAAGGATATAACTCAATCTAGAGTTTTAGACACCCTGTTTAATGTAGCAATAACATTAATAGTGGTTGTATCGGTAGCAATTGTATTGTTTATATATAATATTTTTACTACAAATTATTTTGAAAGATTAAGAGATTTGGGATTACTAAAAGTTGTCGGATTTACAAACTTGCAACTATTTAAAATGGTTATGTTAGATTCACTATTTTATTTTGTAGTATCGGTTCCTTTAGGTTATTTTGTAGGAAACATAAGCATGAAAATTGTTTTTGAAATAGTAAACAGAATTATTAGGACAACATCTATAATTTTTACAAATAATATAAATGTTCATTTTAGTAAAGAAGTATTATTAGTATCGGTAATTGTAGGGTTTTTAGTTATATTTATTTCGAATATACTTTCAGCATTATTTGTATTTAATAAATCGCCAATTGATGCCTTAAATCAAGTTACTAAACAAAAGAAAAAGGTATATAAACCTAAAAAAAGAAGAATTATTAATAAATTATTTGGATATGATGGATTTTTAGCGTCAAGAAATATTGATAGGAATAGAAAAAGATTTATTATGACGACTATTTCAATTTCTGTAAGTGTAGTTCTTTTTGTTGTAATGTCAAGTATTATTAGCTTGTTTGATAATGATGTTGTAAAATCTATGGAAAACAATCAAAAAAATAATATTGTTCTTAGAACGAACAAAAAGTTTTCAAGAAATCTAGTTAGTGATATTTCTAAAATTAATGGAATTAACATAACAGAGGAAAAAGATTTGATAGAATTAAGAGGAAATATAAAAGGTAAAAATGTAAAAACTCAAAGTGATGTAGATTATATAAGGATTGAAGTGTTAGATGATAAAATTTTTGACTATCAATTTGGTAAAGATGAACAAAATGTCATCACAAATATAAAAAATTCAGCAGAAAATAGTGAAGCATTTAGCATTGAGATTATTCCTATAAAAGTTATTTATGATAAAGAGGGATTAAAACATGAACAAGAGCTTGTAAAAAATAGTGCTACGAACCTACATGTTAAAAACATAAAAAATTCAGATGATACAAGGCAATATGTACTTTATATTAGGAGATCCAACATTGAACAAATTTCAAAATTAGAGAAAAATGCCTTAAGTGCACAAACAGAAATTGGCATATATAGAACAAAATTTGACAATGAAACCAGTTATGAATTTTCATCAATAATGACAAAATATCCTAAGACATCAAGTGTATCATTAATTTTTCCTGTGATAAAAATTGCAAGATTATTTGTTTATGGATTTATAGGGTTGATATGTGCTATAGGAGCATTAAATATTATAAATTCAACTTATTCAAATACATTAACTAGAAGAAGAGAATTTGCGTTAATTAAAGCGGTAGGAATTAAAGAAAAAAGACTTCGAAAGATAGTTTTATTAGAAAATTTACTTTCAGTAATTATAGCTTCGGTTATATCTGTAGTATTTTCGCTAATTATATTTTATATAATGTATGGACAACTATTAAGCGGATTACCAATTTTGTATTCAAAAGAATTATTAAAAACATTTTCAATTTCATTTGGAACTTGGGGATTAGGAGTATTAATTGCATCTATATTAATTTACATTTCGGTTATAATACCTTATAATAGGATAAGTAAAGAAAATATTACTGAAATTTTAAAGTAGATTAGCTACAACAAGAGGAAAATATGAATGATTTAGAAGAAAGAAAAATTTTAGATTTAGAAAATATAGAAGAAGAAAAACCTGCTAAATTTGAATTTTCAAAATTAGTTTTGTCTTTTTTCTTTATAATATCTATAGTTTTCGTTGGTTTTATATTTTTATATAATGTATTTGATACTAAGATGAAAGCCATTATAATATTTTCAATTTTGGTGTTTAATATTTTAAGTTTTATAATTATATTAAAAAATAAAAAATATAAAAAGACAGTAAGATTTATAGTGTCTATAATTATGATATTATTAATAGCAGCTATGTCAGTTTTTGCTATGTATTATCTAAAACTTGATAATTCTATAAAAAAAATGAACCAAAATGTAGAAAACAGTAATCCTAATATAGGATTTGAATCAAAAGATGTGCATACTTCAGAGTCATTTAATGTTTATGTTTCCGGTATTGATATAGGTGGGGATTTGAAGAAAAATTCAAGATCTGATGTGAATATAATTGCCAGTGTCAACCCAAGTAAAGGTAAAGTATTATTAACATCTGTACCTAGAGATACCTATTTACCTATTGCAGATGGGGGAAATGACCAATATGATAAATTGACACATGCAGGTAACTATGGCGTTATGAGTTCTTTACACACCTTAGAAAGATTTTTAGAAATTAAAATTCCATATTTTGTTAGAGTAAATTTTGATTCAGTTGTTAGAATAGTTGATGAATTGGGAGGAGTAGATGTTTATATAGACGAATCTTTTACATCAAATGTAAATCATAAATATTATGAAAAAGGATATACGCATCTAACAGGAAGCGATGCCATTGCATTTGTTAGAGAAAGATATGGACTTGAAGAAGGTGATATTGGAAGAGGCAAAAATCAAGAAAAACTTTTAACTGCTATAATAAAAAAAGTTACACAACCATCAATTTTAAAAAATATAGACGGTCTTTTGAAAATATTAGAAAAAAATGTAGTAACAAATCTTTCTACTAAATCATTAGTTGATTTAGCTACAAATCAATTAATATCAAGAACAAATTATGATGTGAAATCACAAACATTAATGGGAGAGTATACTTTAGACTTACCTTCTTATGCAATGCCTAATTATAGATTGTCAATGATGATTCCAAATGAAGAAAGTTTAATAAAAGTGAGGGAAAAAATAAATAAAATTGTAAAAAACACATATGTAAAAACACAAATTGAAACAATTCAAGAAAAAGATGAGGATTCTAATTAATAAAGACATTAACTTGGAAGCATTGCGAAATGATTAAAATTTTATTTTGCAATATTTCCAAGTTTTTTATTAATCTTCACATTTTAAACAAATTTTACATATTTTGAATACAAATTTTATGTATTATATAGACAAATAATAAATGGGAGGATAATATGAAAGATAATTATAATGATGAATTTAAAAATTGGCTAAATAAAAATAATGATGATGAAAATATTACTCCTGATATTTCAGAAGAAAAAAAGTTTTCAGAGTATAGTGGAAAAGAAAATAATGAAAATCATTCCAAAAATGATTTTGAATTTTCAAATACTATAGATAATAGAAAATATAAAGATAATATATTTTTTAATAGAGAAAGGAATAGAGAAAAGTTTGAATATGTTGATAAAAATTATGTTGATGAACAAATAAAAAATAGTAAACCTAAATTTGGTTTTGTAAAAGCTACAGCATTGGTTTTAGTGGGGTCTATTATAGGATCTTTTATGGGACCATATACTATGGGTTATTTTAATAAAAAAAATAAAACAATATCTGAAAATGTTCAAACAGTTAATATATCTAAAAAGTCAGGGATCAATGTAGAAAATGCAGTAGCTAAAAAAGCTATACCTTCAGTTGTTGGAATAAATACAAAATTTGAGGGAAAGAGAAGTATATTTGGCGAAGCATTAAAAGGTGAAGGTATAGGTTCAGGGGTAATTGTAAGTCAAAATGGATACATACTTACAAATGCTCATGTGGTTCAAAATAATCCAAAAGAAATAAATGTTATTTTTTCTAATGACGATCATGCAAAGGCTAAAGTTGTTTGGAAGGATGAAACATTAGATTTATGTATTATTAAAGTAGACAAAAAAGGATTGCCTGCTGTAGAATTTGGAAATTCTGATGAATTAAATATTGGAGATAAAGCTATAGCTATTGGAAACCCTGTAGGGCTAAATTTGCAATCAACGTTAACATCCGGTTATATTTCAGGATTAAACAGATCAATAACTATGGAAAATGGCTTAATTATGAATGGATTAATTCAGACTGATGCCTCGATTAATTCTGGAAATAGTGGGGGTGCGTTATTAAATGACAGAGGGCAGCTGATTGGTATAAATACTGCTAAAGTTGGAAGTACAGATGGAATCGGGTTTGCGATACCTGTAAATATAGCTAAATCAGTTGTTGAAAGCGTGATAAAAAATGGGAATTTCAGTCCGATACTTTTAGGTATAAGAGGTATAGATTTAAAAAACTATATTCAATATACTTCTGATTATGATTTAGATGTTAAAGAAGGTGTTTATGTAGCTGAAGTTATGCCGGATAGTACTGCATCATATGCAGGGATTAAAGCAGGAGATGTAATTTTATCTATTAATGGTAAAAAAATAGGATCAATGAATGCGTTAAAACAGGCATTATTAAAATATAAAATTGGAGATAAGGTTAAAGTTACCGTATTAAGAGATTCTCGTAAAATAGATTTAAATATAATTTTTAAGGGGGAAAAACCTAATGCTTAAAATTTTCCGGAGATAATATTATAAATATTATCTTAATAAAGTTATCAACAATTTAGACACAACTTCTCCTCAAAATATATTTTCTAGATTTAAGTTATCAACCTGATTTTAATAAAACAAGTGGATAATGTTGATAACTTTATATAATATTTATAATAAAAAATAAATATTGATATTGAATTAAATTTCAGTAACAAAAAAATCACTATTGTGGATAACTTTAGTGATTTTTTTGTTGGAGATTTTCGGTTTTAATTGTTATTTTTTTATTTAAAAGGGTATATAAAAAATAACAAAATAGTAGGAGGTAACATATGAAAGTTCAATATGTTGGGAAAAATATAACTGTTCGAGAAAACTTCAAAGAAGAAGTTGATAAAAAGTTAGGAAGAATAGATAAATTCTTCGATAGTGATATTGAGGCAAAAGCTTCATTTTCAAATCATGGTAATTTCAAAACAGCAGAAATTACAATATGGTTGAAAAAAGGCACTATTTTAAGAGCAGAAGAAACTTCAGATGATATGTTGTCTTCAGTTGATAGAGTTATCGAGTCATTAGAAAGACAAATAAGAAAATATAAAACTAAATTACAAGTAAGAAACTCAGGAGAATCTATTAGATATGATGAGATACCTGTTGATGACTCAACTATTTCGGAAGATGATGAACCAAAGGTTGTTAAAATAAAGAAAATAGGATTAAAACCAATGTTTATAGAAGATGCTGTGATGCAAATGAATCTTTTAGGTCATGATTTCTTTGTATATCAAGATGCGGAAACTGAAAAGGTATCGGTAGTATATAAAAGAAATGATGGTAATTATGGTTTAATAGAACAAAATTAAATTATATATTTAAAAGTTGGTAATGGATTTTCGTCCATTATCAACTTTTTTTGAGTATTTAACCTCATTATGATATAATAAAACGGATTGTAGAAAAGTATGAAAGGAAATATAATTAATGGGCTTTTTAAGAAAAATTTTTAGATCTTTTAGTGAAAAAGAAATAAGTAAATTACAGCCAAAAGTTGATCAAATTTTATCACTGGAAGAAGAATATTCAAAATTAACAGATGAACAATTAAAAAATAAAACAGAAGAATTCAAAGTAAGATTAAAAAATGGAGAAACTTTAGATGACATTTTAGTAGAAGCATTTGCGACTGTTAGAGAAGCATCATGGAGAGTTTTAGGCATGAAGCACTATCCGGTTCAATTAATAGGAGGGATGATATTGCATCAAGGAAGCATCTCTGAAATGAAAACTGGTGAAGGTAAAACCTTAGTAGCTACATTACCTGCATATTTAAATGCATTGGAAGGCAAGGGGGTGCACGTTGTTACTGTTAACGACTACTTGGCGGAACGTGACAAGGACTGGATGGGTAAGGTTTATAGATATTTAGGCTTATCAGTAGGTTGTGTACTTTATGGACTAACTCAAAGAGAGAGACAAGAAGCATATAACGCAGATATTACATATGCAACAAATAATCAACTAGGGTTTGATTATTTAAGAGATAATATGGAAATCTATAAAGAAGATACGGTGCAAAGAGGTCTACATTATGCGATAGTCGATGAAGTGGACTCAATTTTAATTGATGAAGCAAGGACTCCTCTTATTATTTCTGGACAAGGTGAAGAATCTACAGATATGTATTTAAAAGCAGATACATTTGTAAAGACTTTAGAAGGTAGAATTTTAGATCCTGAAGAAACTGAAAAAAATAAATTAGATATGCTTTTAGAAGATGTAAAGTTAGAAACTGTAGATTTTGTGGTAGATGAAAAGAGAAAATCAGCAACACTTACAGAACAAGGTACAGAAAAAGCTGAAAAATTCTTTGGAATTGAAAATTTATCAGATGCTGAAAATATGGAATTAGCACATCACATTAATCAAGCGTTGAAAGCTAGAAATACAATGCATAATGATATTGACTATGTTGTAAAAGATGATGAGATTTTAATCGTTGATGAATTTACAGGTCGTATCATGCAAGGTAGAAGATATTCTGACGGTTTACACCAAGCATTAGAAGCTAAAGAAGGAGTAAATATAAAGAGTGAACAAAAAACTTTAGCGACAATTACATTCCAAAACTTCTTTAGAATGTATGATAAATTAGCTGGTATGACAGGTACAGCTATGACTGAAAAAGATGAATTTGCTGAAATATATAATTCAGATGTTATAGAAGCTCCTACAAATAGACCTGTTATAAGAATTGATGAAAATGATAGAGTTTATGTAAATGAAAAAGCAAAGTTCAATGCTGTAGTTGAAGAAATAAAAGAAGCTCATGCTACCGGACAACCGATCTTAGTTGGTACGGTTTCTATTGAAAAGTCAGAATATTTATCAAGTTTATTAAAGAAACAAAGAATACCTCATGAAGTACTTAATGCTAAGCAACATGCCAGAGAGGCTGAAATTGTTGCTCAAGCCGGCGAATTTGGAAAGATTACAATAGCAACCAACATGGCAGGTAGAGGTACAGATATTGTGTTAGGTGGTAATCCTG
Source organism: Helcococcus sp. KG196 (assembly GCF_046035495.1). Lineage (NCBI taxonomy): Bacteria > Bacillati > Bacillota > Tissierellia > Tissierellales > Peptoniphilaceae > Helcococcus > Helcococcus sp. KG196. The sequence goes on along the minus strand of NZ_JBFNFI010000010.1, from coordinate 46,567 downwards.
AATACATGGCAAAAGCTGAGATGAGAAAGAGGGGTATTGAAGAATATCTAATAGATGAAGCTGATGGTTATGCTGAAACATCGGATGAAGAGATTATTGAAGCAAGAAAAATATTTGCTGAACTAAAGAAACATTTTAAAGAAAAAACAGATGAAAATGCTAAAAAAGTACTAGAAGCAGGTGGATTATTAATAATAGGTACTGAAAGACATGAGTCAAGACGTATTGATAACCAATTAAGAGGACGTGCTGGACGTCAGGGAGATCCCGGTAGATCAAGATTTTTCGTATCATTAGAAGATGATCTGATGAGATTATTTGGTGGACAAGCATTGAAGAGATTTACATCATTCCCAGAGGATGAACCAATAGAAGCCGGTATATTATCAAAAGCAATTCAAAGAGCTCAAGCTAGAGTTGAAGCAAATAACTTCTCAACAAGAAAAAGAGTTTTAGAATATGATAATGTTATGAATAAGCAAAGAGAAGTAATCTATGGAGAAAGAAACGCAGTATTAAATGGAGATAATATCAAAGAAAGCATTATGACGATGTTAGAAACTGTTATTGATGAAGCTGTTGATTTGTTCTGTAATTCTTCAACAAAGAAATCTGATTGGGAATTAGTCGGACTTAAAAATTATTTAGCTGATATATGTGTACCTGCTAATAAATGGACTACATTAGAAGTTACTTCTATTGAAAAATTAAAAGTAGATTTATTAAATATTGCAAAATCAATTTATGAAGTTAAAGAAGAACATATTGGTTCTGAACAAATGAGAGAAATTGAAAGGATAATTCTTCTAAAAGTTGTTGATCAAAAATGGATGGATCATATCGATGCAATGGATCAATTAAAACAAAACATCGGGGCCAGAGCTATTGGTAATGAAGATCCAGTTAGAGCATATGCTAATGAAGGTTATGAAATGTTTAATGAATTAAATCATTCAATTAGAGAAGATACCATAAGATTTTTATTTAGAGTTGAAGCTGAATCAAAACTTGAAAGAGAAAAAGTTGCAAAAGCTGAAAGAGAATCTTTGGAAGGGGCTGCGGACGAAACACCAAGACAAAGAACAGTTTCAAGAAAAGTTGGTAGAAATGACTTGTGTCCATGTGGGTCAGGTAAGAAATATAAAAACTGTCACGGGAAGAATGAATAAAAATATTTATAGCTATAGTAAAATAATTAAAAAGTTATTTTACTATAGCTTTTTATGTTTTAGGGAAAATAAACAGATTAATTTTTAAGCAATTAAAATTTTTTAAGTGTCATAAATTTTTAATTACAATGTAATAATATAATAAATTATTATATAAAATATAGTATTTTACTCTAAAAATATACTTTATTTTATGTTATAATATAGTGATATAAAAATTGAGAGGTGATCGTCATAGAACAATTTGAAATGAACAATGAAATTGAAGGTTTACTTAAGATTATGAATAGCCTAGGGAAATCTTTAGACATTGAAGGTAAAAAAATTGAATTAAAAAAATTACAAGATAAATCATTTGAACCGAATTTTTGGGATGATTCTGAAAAAGCTCAAAAAATAATGATAGAGTTAAATTCTATAAAGGATACAGTTGAAAAATATACCGATATAAGTGATAGTTTAGACTCTGTAAAAGATTTACTTGAAATAATGAGTGTTGAAGAGTTTATTGAAATGCAGGAAGAATTGACATCTGATTTAATTAAAGTTAAGAAAGATGTTTCCAAGTTGAAAATAGAAACATTATTATCTGGAGAATATGATGCTAATAATGCTATAATTTCTATACATGCTGGCTCTGGTGGGCTTGAGGCTACTGATTGGGCAGAAATGATATATAGAATGTATACACGATGGATCGATTCTAAAGGATATAAATATGAAGTTGTTGAATACAATAATGAGGATGGTGGCGGTATTAAGTCTGTTACTTTAATTGTTAAAGGTAAGAATGCTTATGGATATTTAAAGGCTGAAAAAGGAGTTCACAGATTAGTAAGAATATCTCCTTTTGATTCAAATGCTAGAAGACATACATCATTTGCGAGTTTAGATGTTTACCCCGAATTAGATGATGAAATGAATATTGAAATTGAAGAAAAAGATTTGAGAATTGATACATATAGAGCAAGTGGAGCAGGTGGACAACACGTTAATACAACTGACTCGGCTGTTAGGATAACTCATATTCCTACTGGGGTTACAGTGAGTTCACAAAATGAAAGATCTCAAATTCAAAATAGGGCAACTGCTATGAAAATGTTGATGGCGAAGTTGATTCAAATAAAAGAAGAAGAGCATAAGGAAAAAATTGAAGATATTCAAGGAAAATATTCACAAATATCGTGGGGATCACAGATAAGATCATATGTATTTCAACCATACACAATGGTTAAAGATCACAGAACAAATTATGAAGTTGGTAATATTGAAAAAGTTATGAATGGTGATTTAGATGATTTCATAAATTCATATCTTAACATGAAAGAAGTAGAGAAAAGATGAATATAAATAAGAAACTATCAGAAATATTAAATATTAAAGAAAGTCAAATTGAAAAAACTATTGCGTTAATGGATGAAGGAAATACAATTCCTTTTATTGCCAGATATAGAAAAGAAGTTACTGGAAATTTAACTGATGAAGTTTTAAGAGAACTGGAAACAAATCTTAATTATTTGAGAAATTTAGAAACTAGAAAAGAAGAAGTAATTTCATCTATTGAAAAACAAGAAAAAATGACTGATGAATTAATGAAGCAAATTCAAGCAGCTGAAACACTAAAAGAAGTAGAAGATATTTATAGACCATATAAGCAAAAGAAACAAACTAGAGCTACAAAAGCTAAAGAAAAAGGATTGGAACCACTTTCAAACTTCATTCTTACTTGGAAGGAAGGCAATGAATTAATTGAAGAAAAAGCAAAAGAATTTTTAACTGAAGAGGTTGAAACTGTTGAGGATGCGATAAATGGTGCTAAAGATATAATTGCGGAATTGATTTCAGATACAACTGTATTTAGAAATATTTTAAGAAGGGATGCAGAAAGAGCGGGAATATTAGTTTCTGAAAAAGCTAAGATAGATGAATCTCAGGAAGAAGAAGCAAAAGTTTTTGAAAATTATTTTGAGTTTGAAGAAAAAATTACAAAGCTTCCTTCGTATAGAATTTTAGCTATAAATAGAGGTGAAAAATTAGGATTTCTAAAAGTAGGAATTAAATTACTAGATGAAGATAATATTTTTCAAATTGCTATAAGTATTCAAAAACACAAATTCTATGACTCATATAAGTATATTTTCGAAGCAGCAGAAGATGGATATAAAAGATTATTATTTCCGTCAGTTGAAAATGAAATCAGATCAGAATTAACAGAGAAAGCAGAGTCCCAAGCTATTAATGTTTTTGCTGAAAATTTAAAACCATATTTAATGCAAGCTCCGATAAAAGGAACAGTTGTAATGGGACTTGATCCGGGGTATAGGACAGGTTGTAAATTGGTTGTTGTTTCTGAAACGGGAGAATTATTATATGATACAGTAATTTATCCGGCAAAACCAAAAGAAGATATTGACGGCTCAATAAAAGTTATGAAGACATTAATTGAAAAATATGGAGTTGGGCTTATAACAATTGGAAATGGGACAGCTTCAAGAGAAACAGAAGCGGTTGTATCAAAAATGATTAATGAAAATGAGTTTTCTAAAAAGGTATTTTATACAATAGTAAATGAATCGGGAGCCTCTATATATTCGGCTTCTAAAGTTGGTATTGCAGAATTTCCGAATAAGGATGTTACTGTGAGAGGTGCGGTTTCAATTGCCAGACGTATACAAGATCCATTGGCAGAACTTGTTAAAATTGAACCGAAGCATATTGGTGTTGGTCAATATCAACATGATGTAAATCAAGCAAAATTATCAGAAACTCTTGAAAATGTAGTTGAAGACTGCGTTAATACAGTTGGAGTAAATCTAAATACAGCTTCACCATCTTTACTATTATATGTTTCAGGTATAAATGCTAAAGTTTCACAAAACATTATTGATTATAAATTGGAAAACGGTAAATTTACTTCAAGAGAACAATTGAAAAAAGTTAAGGGATTAGGGCCTAAAACATTTGTGCAAGCAGCCGGATTTTTGAGAATTCCTGAGAGTGATAATCCTTTGGATAATACTGCTGTTCACCCCGAATCATATAAGATTGCAAAGCAAATTATGGATAGAGATTTAGAAAATATAAATATTAAAGAAGTATCGGAAGAATTAAATGTTGGGGAATTGACATTAAAAGATATTATAGAGGAATTGAAAAAGCCGGGTCGTGATCCAAGAGAAGATATGCCGAAACCTATTTTAAGGGCTGATGTTTTAAGTATTGACGATTTAGAAGTTGGAATGGAGCTAAAAGGAACTGTAAGAAATGTGGTAGATTTTGGTGCTTTTGTAGATATTGGAGTTAAAAATGACGGTCTTGTTCACATTTCTGAGATAAGTGATAAATTTATTAAGCATCCAAGTGAAGTTTTAAAAGTTTCAGATATAGTAAAAGTTAAAATAATAAATGTAGATAAAGCTAGACACAAAGTTGGTCTAAGCATGAAAGGATTAAAATAATGAAAATGGACAAATATTATATGCCTACTTTAAAAGAAGATCCTCAGGATGCAGAAATTGCAAGCCATAAACTTCTTTTAAGAGCTGGAATGATTAGAAAATCAGCATCGGGTATTTATTCATACTTACCATTAGGATATAGAGTTATTAAAAATATTGAAAAAATTGTAAGAGAAGGAATGGATAAATTTGGAGCTCAAGAGGTTTTAATGTCTGCATTGCAACCTCAAGAAATTTGGGAAGAGTCGGGTAGATGGAAAAAATTTGGTGAAGAGATGTTTAGGTTAAAAGATAGAAATAATAGAGATTTTTGCTTGGGACCTACAGCAGAAGAATATTTCACAACATTAGTTAGAGATGAATTAAAATCTTATAAACAATTACCGTTAAATATATATCAAATTCAAACAAAATATAGAGATGAGAAAAGACCAAGATTTGGTATAAATAGAGCAAGAGAATTTACAATGAAAGATGCCTACTCATTTGATAAAGACCAAGAAGGTTTGGAAAAATCATATCAAAATATGTGGGATGCGTATGAATATATTTTTGATAAAATCGGCTTGGATTACAGAGTTGTTCAAGGCGATAGCGGGCTTATGGGAAGTGGTATTTCTCATGAGTTTATAGCTATGGCTGAAACCGGAGAAGGGGTTATTGTTTATTCAAATGATAGTGATTATGCAGCAACAGATGAAAAATGTGTTGTAACACTTCCTGAACTTGAAAAAGAAGAAGCTCTAGAATTAGAAAAAATTTATACACCTAATGTAAAAACAATTGAAGAGCTTTCATCATTTTTAAAAGAAGATTCAAGTAAATTTGTAAAAGCTATTGCATTAAAATCAGATGATGAATTTTTTGTGGTATTTGTACCGGGCAATAGAGAATTAAATTTATTAAAATTTTTATCATATGTTAAAGTTTCAGAAAATGAAATTCAAATGATGAATGATGAAGATATCCGAAAATTAACAGGGGCAGATGCTGGATTTACGGGACCTATAGGTTTGTCTAAAGAAGTAAGAATAATTGTAGACTCAAGAGTAACAAAAATGTCCAATTTCGTTGTTGGAGCAAATGAAACAGATTACCACATTAAAAATGTAAATTACGGAAGAGACTTTGTAGGTGAAGTTGTTGAAGATTTACTAATGGTTCAAGAAGGTGATAAAGGACCAAATGGTGAAGAACTTTTATTTGCAAGAGGTATTGAAGTTGGTAATATATTCCAATTAGGCACAAAATATTCCGCAGAAATGAATGCTAAATTTTTAGATGAAAATGGAAAAGAAAATTATTTCATCATGGGTTCATATGGTATAGGGATAACAAGAACTGTAACAGCTATCATTGAACAAAACTACGATGAAGATGGGATTATTTGGCCTGAATCTGTTGCTCCATATAAAGTAATTATTACGGTTGTAAAAGTTGGAGATGAAGAACAAGATAAACTTGCGGAAGAAATCTACAATACATTAACAGAAAATGGTGTAGAAGTAATGCTAGATAATAGAAAAGAAAGACCGGGAGTAAAATTTAAGGATAGAGATTTAATTGGTATCCCATATAGGATAACTGTTGGTAGAGATTCTAAAGATGGTATTGTAGAATTTTCAACAAGAAAAGAAAAGGAAAATGTATCTAAAGATTATAAAGAAGTAATAAAAATATTGACAAAATAAAAATTATTTTATGCATTAAATTAATTTTTATGCAGTGTATATAATTTATAAATTTATTAAATAAACTTAAAAACAAGTCTCTAGTGTGTATTTTACACATTTGAGACTTTTTTGTATTGTTTTTTGTTGAATAATATTCAATATACATTTTGTGTGATTCATATATAATTTATAAAAAATTTTTAATATTTAACACAAAAAAACTTGACAATTGTAAATGATTTGATATAATAAGTAACAATATATAGAAATTGGGATGGATAAAAAATCTGGAAAGATATCTATAAAATATACTTTAAGGAGGAATTATGAAAAACAGTAAGAGAATATTATCATTCTTTATGGCTTTTGTTATGGTATTCCTTGTTGCGTGTGGAACAAAGGGAACAGATAAAACAAATTCGGGAAAAGGTAACAAAGTAAAACAAGTAGAAGGTTCTGAAGTAAAAGAGCTAACAATGCCTGGTGGAAATTCACTTGCATCTATGGACTATGTTGTATCAGATAAGGCTGCTGATAATGAATGGAATGCAAACTTTGTAGACGGTTTATTAGAGTTTGATAGATTAGGACAATTAAAAGGTGCATTAGCTGAATCATGGAAAACAAATAAGGATATGTCAGTTTGGACATTTAAGCTAAGACCTGGAGTTAAATGGGTAACACATGAACAAGTTGAATATGCTGATGTTACAGCTGAGGATTTTGTTACAGGGCTAAGACACGCTGCAGAATTCAAATCAAGAACTGCTTCATTACTACAAGGTGTGGTTAAAGGATTATCAGAATTTATGTCTAGTGATTTTTCTGATGCAGCTTGGGAAAAAGTAGGGGTTAAGGCAGTTGATAAATTAACTGTTGAGTATACATTAGAGGCACCAACACCATATTTTGGCGATTTAACAACATATGCTATCCTATTACCAATTAATAGACAATTTTTGGAAACAAAAGCTGGTGCAAAATTAGGAAAACCAGATCCAAAGAATTCAGCATTTGGGTCAACATCACCTGATTCAATTTTATATAATGGTGGTTATGTATTAGAAACATTAGATGATAAATCACAAATTGTTATTGTAAAGAATAAAAAATATTGGGATGCTAAGAATGTATTTATAGAAAAAATTACAGAAGTATTTGATGATGGTAAAGATCCATATTCAAGCAAAAAAGGTTTTGAATCAGGTATTTACCCTTCAATGTCACTGAAACCAACTTGGCCAGATTATACAAAAGTAAGAAAACAATATGAAGAATATGTAAGAGAAACAGTACCAAATCCAACTGTATTTGGTATGGTATTTAACTTCAATAGACAGGTATTTAATAATACAAATTATGCAACAACAAAAGAGGCACAAGATAACACGAGAAGTGCTATTCAAAACCTTAACTTTAGAAAAGCTGTAAGAGCTGCATTTGATAGACAATCATATATTGAAATTGACGCTCCAAAGCAATTAGCTACTCAGGTAAAGAGAAATATTAATAACTTCCCTGAAGCTGCATTAACAAAAGATGGTAAAACATATTATGATTTAGTAAATGAAGTATACAATAATACTACAGGAGAAAAAGTTGATTTACACGATGGACAAGATCCATTCTATGGAAAAGAAAATGCATTGAAATTTATCGAAGCAGCTAAAAAAGAGGGAATTAAATTCCCAGTTCATTTGGATATGTTAGTAATATCAACAAGTGATAGATTAATTAAACAAGCAAATTCATTAAAACAAAGTATTGCTGAAAATACAGATAATCAAATTATAGTTGAATTAGTTCAAAGATCAAAAGATGAAGTTAATACTTTAGCTTATAGAAATGAAGATCCTTCTACTGTAGATTATGATATTTCAACATTTACAGGATGGTCACCGGATTATAACGATCCAAAATCATTTGTAGATATATATTCACCAACAACAGGTGCTTATATGATTAATGTTGGATTAGGTAACTTAGATGAAAAAGGAAATCCAATAAATAATGATTTAAAAGAAAAATTAGGCTTTAATGAATATGAAAAATTATATAGAGAAGCAGATAAAGAATATAAAGATTTAGATAAGAGATATGCTGAGTTTGCAAAAGCTGATTCTAAATTGATAGAAAATGTATTATTTATACCTGTTCAAATGGGTGCTAGATTTGAAATGGTTTCAAAATTACAACCTTATGAAGGTATATATGCTTTGGTTGGTAATTCAAAATCAAAGTATAAATTTAAAAAATTAAATAAGGACCTTGTAAAAACTCAAGATTATAATAATATTAAATCTGAATGGGAAAAAGAAAGAGCTAAATCAGCTAAAAAATCTCAATAATTTAAAATTTAGAGGTTGAATTAAATATTCAGCCTCTTTTTTTATTATTTAATCTAAACATGTTGATTACAAGGTTTTAGGTTGAAAAATATCCCGGATTATTATATAATGTTTGGTATATAATTATCTCTAAAAATAGAAAAAATTTATAGAGAAAGGAGAGTTAATTATGAAAAAATATTTATTTATGAGAATCATAAAGTCTATTATTTCAATATTTGTAGTGCTTGCTATTGTAATAGCTATGCTATATAAAGGTATACCTATTAGTAATATTTTTGATCAAGATAAAACTTATAATAAGTTACAAGGAAATGCAAAGACTATTCATAGATATAGTACATTAGATCAGTTAGGATATTTAGATTATAAGACAATTGGAGCAATGTGTAGTCTAGAATCTAAAGATATTAATGAATGTTTGAAACAAGATAGTTCCGAACAAAAAAGAATTATAAATTTGTTTAAGGATAAAGGTTTTAAAGTTGAGAAACTAACAAAGGGAGGTGTAAATCAAGGACAATATATTGCAACAAGAGAATTTGGTTTACATGAAATTATTTTTAGATATTTTAAACAATTATTTAATTTTGATCATCCAAATAAAGTTGTTGATGAAACAAATCCACAATTAAATGAAAATAGAGGATATTATTTTGGAACAGATCATAACGGAGTACCTGCATTAATGTGTAACGGTTGTGAATATAAATATCAATTATATTTCAATACATCATTTCCGTTTATACATTCAAACTTTTTATCATTAAATTTTGGTAATTCGTTCCCTACAAAACCAGGAACTTCAACATTGGAAGTTATTACTACTCCACAAGGACCATCAGTAAGAAGAGAAGTTACATATCCAACAGGATTTAAAGCTAAAACTGCTGATGATTTATATTCATTAAGATATAAGAAAACTACTGATCACTTAGATAAACAAAAATTTAAGGATAAATATGCTGACGTAAGTATTATAAGCAGGGATCCATCAATGGTTGGGACATCATATCTATTTGGTATTATTACATTAATTTTAGCATATGCATTTGCCTTACCAGCTGGGATTGCAATGGCGAGAAATAAAGGTAAACTAGTTGATAAGATTGGGATTTTATATATTAATATATTAATTGCTTTACCATCATTGGCATTTATATTCTTTATGAAATATTTAGGTTCATTAATTAACTTGCCTGATAAATTTCCACAATTAGGACCAAATAATATTAAATCATATATTATGCCGGTTCTTATTTTAACTATCTTATCTACATCAGGAATTATGACATGGATAAGAAGATACATGATAGATCAGTCTACATCTGACTATGTAAAATTTGCAAGAGCAAAAGGTTTATCACAAAAAGAAATATTTAAAAATCATATTTTGAAAAATGCTATCATACCAATTGTAAATGGTATTCCAGGTTCAATCGTTTTAGCGATAGGTGGAGCTGTTATAACAGAATCTGTTTTTGCCATTCCTGGTATGGGTAAGATGTTACCTGATGCTATTAATTCTGTAAATAATAATATGGTTATTACATTAACGTTTATATTTACAACTTTATCGATATTTTCATTATTAGCGGGAGATATATTATTGACAATAGTCGATCCAAGAATTTCATTAAATGCTAAGAAAGGAGACATATAATGACTGAAGAAAAAATATTATCTAAAGAAAATTTAACAGATGATATGTTTGAGTTTGTTCATGTAAGCTCAAGAGAATCAGAAAAAATTGCTACTCCTGAATATTCCTATTGGGGTTCGGTATTTAAGAAATTTTTCTCGTCAAAAGTTGCGGTATTTATGTTGGTTGTTTTAGTTATTGTTTTATCTGTTTCATTTATACAGCCAATATTTTCCGGATATGATAATTTAGATTTAAGATATGTTAATGACAGATCTAAACATTTTTTACCACCAAGTTCTGAACATTTATTTGGTACTGATGATGTAGGTAGAGATGTATTTAATATGGTTTGGGCTGGAGCTAGAACAAGTTTAACAATTTCATTTATAACTACATTTATAACAATGACATTAGGTATTGTTGTAGGAACTATTTGGGGATTTAATAAAAAATTAGATTTCTATTTAATGGATTTTTACAATGTTATATCCAATATCCCATATTTACTGATAGTTATGATACTTTCGTATGTATTGGGAGGTGGTACGTGGCAATTGATTTTTGCTTTGTCTGCAACGTCATGGGTTGGACTTGCATATTTCATGAGAGTTCAAGTTTTAATTATTCGTGATAGAGAATATAATATGGCATCTAAAGTTTTGGGTTCAAGTACATGGAAGATTATTAAACATAACATTTTGCCACATTTAATTTCAGTAATTGTAACTTCAGCTGCTGCAAGATTGCCGGGATACGTTTCGACAGAAGTATTTTTAGGTTTTGTTGGGGTAGGTTTAGATGAAAAAATACCATCCTTAGGGAGAACGATACAAGCTCACTCACAATATATGCAATCTAAGTCATATTTGTTTATATTACCGGTTGTTGTTATTGCTATAATAACAGTTTCTTTATATATTGTAGGACAAACATTGGCTGATGCTAGTGATCCACGTAACCATGAAGTTTAGGGGGAGTTTATGGAAAATAATAAAAATGTAATACTTTCTGTAAAAGATCTTGAAGTAAAGTTTGCGGTTCGTGACAGAGAGTTAACAGCTATAAGAAAAATTTCTTTAGATTTTGAAGAGGGAAAAGTAGTAGCTTTAGTAGGCGAATCAGGATCTGGAAAATCTGTTTTTACTAAGACATTTACAGGAATGTTGGATGAAAATGGGGAAATATCAAATGGTGAAATTTGGTTTGAAGGACAAGATTTATCAAAATTTAAGACAGATAAGGAATGGTTAAATATTCGAGGGAAAAAAATAGCTACTGTATTTCAAGATCCGATGACATCATTGAATCCTGTGCGTACAATAGGATATCAAATTTCAGAGGTGATTATAAAGCATCAAAAGAAATCAAAGTCCGAGGCAAAGAAAATTGCAATCGAATTGATGGAAAAAGTTGGAATTCCTGAAGCTGAAAAACGATTTAATGAATATCCTTTTATGTATTCAGGGGGGATGAGACAAAGAATTGTTATTGCGATTGCATTGGCATGCAGACCCAAGATTTTAGTATGTGATGAACCAACTACTGCGTTGGACGTTACAATTCAAGCACAAATTATTAAATTGATTAGAGATTTATCAATAGAATATGGATTTACTACTATCTATATTACTCATGATTTAGGTGTTGTTGCTAAAGTGGCAGATACAGTTGCTGTTATGTATGCCGGACAAGTTATAGAATACGGAACAGCTGAAGAAGTATTTTATGATCCTAGACATCCTTATACATGGGGGTTATTATCTTCACTTCCTCAACTTGAAGAAGATGGAAAAGAGTTGTTTGCTATTAAAGGAACTCCACCAAGTTTATTCAATGAAATAAAGGGAGATGCATTTGCTCCTAGAAGTGAATATGCAATGAAGATTGATTTCGAATTAGAACCTCCGATGTTTAGGATTAGTGATACACATTATGCCAAAACGTGGTTATTACATGAAAAAGCACCGAAGGTTGAAAGACCTTCAGCATTAAATAATTTACATGAAAAAATGTTAAAAGCTACATCAAAAGGAGGTACTTATGGAACAAAATAATAAAGAAGTACTAGTTGATGTTAAAGATTTAGAAGTTACTTTTACAAATGGGAAGAGAAAGTTTGTGGCGGTGAAAGGCGTAAATTTCCAAATTTATAAAGGTGAAACATTTTCATTAGTAGGAGAATCCGGTTCAGGAAAAACTACAATTGCAAGAGCTATTATTAGACTTAACAAGACATCAAATGGAGATGTAATGTTTAAGGGTGAAAAAATTAATGGAGATATTTCAAAAGAGAAATCAAAAACATTAAAAAAACAAATTCAAATGATTTTTCAGGATCCGGCAGCTTCGTTGAATGAAAGAGCAACTATTGATTATATAGTTGGTGAAGGTTTAGATAACTTCAAATTATATAAAGATAAAGAAGAAAGACAATTAAAGATAAATAATGCTTTAGATTCTGTAGGGTTGTTACCAGAGCATAAGTCAAGATATCCTCATGAATTTTCAGGGGGGCAAAGACAAAGAGTTGGTATTGCAAGAGCTATAGTAATGAGTCCGGAATTAATCATTGCGGATGAGCCAACATCTGCACTTGATGTTTCGATTCGTGCACAGGTTTTAAATTTGTTAAATAAGTTTAAAAAAGAAGAGGGATTAACATACTTATTTATAGCTCACGATTTATCGGTTGTAAGATATTTTTCTGATAGAATTGCTGTAATAACAAAGGGAAGGATAGTAGAAGTTGCACCAACTGAAGAGTTATTTAGAGCACCAATTCATCCTTATACAAAATCATTGTTACAATCAGTTCCGATACCTGATCCGAAAATTGAAAAATTTAAGGAAGTTCACGTGTATGATGAAAGTTTGGCTAGTTCAATTACAGAAAATCATATGTTAAGAGAAATTGCTCCGGAACATTATGTATTTTGTACAGAAGAAGAAGTTGCTAAATTTAAGGAAGAATATTCAAAATTTAACTAATGAAGATTTAAGACTGACATATTTTTTGTCAGTCTTTTTTTATTTAATAACACTTTTATTTTTGATATTTAAAATTAATGAAAAACTTAAATATTTAAGATTATTTAATGTGTTTTGATAAAAATTATTTATGTAATTCGAACAGATATTATTACAAAAAATTAATATATAACAAAAAAGTTACTATTATTATTGCAAAAAAGTTACAAAAAATATATAATTTAATACATAAGTTACAAAAAAATTACAGGAACGGTGATTTAAATGGATAAAAAAAATATAAAAAAAGCGGGGATTCTAGCTTTATCAACTGCACTAATAAGTGGGGCTTTACTATTTCCTTCATTATCATCTGCTAATGATGAAATGTATAAATTAAATAATAAAGTTAGTGTTTATATGAATGCATATGACGCTAAAAATAGAAAGAATGCAGCGGGGAAATTTGGTGCAGGAGAATATTATGTATTTAGAAAATTTGGGAACTATATAAATATTTCTGACACGCCAGGAGAGCCGGGAGGATGGATTAATCCATCTGATAATAAAGAAGAAATAAAGAAGGTATCTTCTGTAAAAATGACTGAAGTAAAGACATCTGAAAACAAATCAATTAGATTAAATAATGATGTGATTACATTAAATGTAAATACACCTATTTATATATCTGCTTCAGATGCAAAATCTTCAACTGATCAGAGAGGTACTTTTTTCCCTGGTACATATTATATATACAGAGAATATGATGGAGCATTTAATATAACAAGAGAAAAGGGCATTCCGGGAGGATGGATATATTTTGATAGTGAAACAAAAAATGAAATAAAAGTTTCAAATAATTTACCTAAAATAAGTGAAACTATTGAAACTGCTAAGCAAACCTTGGAAGTTATTTCGGGTAAAAGAAACGATGATGTAATTAATATTGTAGATCAAAATAAGTTTATATTAAAAACTAAAGTTAGTGGATTTATGACGGCATATAATGCTGAAAACTCTTTAGAAGATGTAAATACAGTTTATCCGGGCGAATATTATGTGTATACAAGATATAATGGAATGATAAATGTTACAACACAGAAAGATGTACCGGGTTCTTGGATCAATCCAAACCACACAAAGGTTGTTGAAGTTAAAATTGAAAAAACTGAAACTGAAAAAGAAGAAATTAAAAAAGAAGAAACTAAAAAAGAAGAAACTAAAAAAGAATCAGTAGAAGAAGTTAAAGAAGAAAAAAAACAAGAAGAAAAATCTTCAGATGTTATGGAAGAAGTAAAAGAAACATCTAGTGAGGTTTTGAAAGAAGAAAAACAAGAAACCACTTCGGAAGTAGAAAAGAAAGTAGTAGAAAAAAAATCGGCGGAAAAAGAAGTTGTTAAAGAATCCGCACAACAATTATATGATATTGTTGACTTTGCAAGGCAATATGTAGGTTATAATTATGTATATGGTGGCATGAGTCCAAGTATAGGATTTGACTGTTCAGGATTAACAAGTTATGTGTTAAAAAATACAAAGGGAATTTCAATCGCTAGAGGAGCTCAAGGGCAGTTTTATGGTGGGCAACCGGTAAGTAAGGATAATCTGCAAGCGGGAGATTTAGTATTTTTTGGTGATTCTATATATGATATTAATCATGTTGGAATATATGACGGAAATGGTAATGTAATTCATGCTTCTACAGAAGATACAGGAGTTATAGTAAGCAATTTCTACTCATCATGGTATCAAAATTATTATGTTGGAGCAAGAAGATATTAATTTGATTTATTAAGGAAAATAGGCAAGATACATCAGTATCAAGCCTATTATTTTTTTTGTTTATATTATATAATTAATATAAGAAATTATATTAAGGAGATGTTATGACAGAAAATATCATTTATACAAAATTAAAAACAGCATATAATGATTTAGTTAAAAAGATTGATTTCAAGCCGGAGCTTGCAATAACATTAGGTTCGGGATTAGGCAAACTTGCTGATGTTGTAGATGTTGAACAAGAAATTTCATATTCAGATATTGAGGGATTTCCTGTTTCTACTGCTCCCGGACATAAAGGAAGATTTGTATTTACACATATTCACGGCATTCCTACTGTAATTATGCAGGGGAGAGTTCATAGATACGAGGGATATAGTGCTTCAGATACGGTAATTCCTACTAGATTAATGGGAATGATGGGAGCTAAGACACTTATAGTTACAAATGCAGCAGGTGGAGTTAACAAAAACTTTAGTATTGGCGACTTGATGATTATCAGAGATCATTTAACACAATTTGTTGAATCTCCATTAATGGGGCCAAATGTTAAAGAATTAGGAACAAGATTTCCTGATATGACTGAAGTTTATAATAAAGAATATAGTGATACAATTGAAAAATTAGCTAAACAAAAAGGAATTTCAGTTCAAAATGGTGTGTATTGCCAATTTTCAGGTCCGGCATATGAGACTCCGGCTGAAGTAAGAATGGCAAGTATTTTAGGAGCTGATGCAGTAGGGATGTCAACTGCTATCGAAGCTATGGCTGCAAAACATATGGGAATGAAAGTTTGTGGTATTTCACTTATTACAAATTTAGCAACAGGAATCTCAGAGGTTGAATTGTCAGAGCAAGAAGTAATTGAGGCTGGTGAAAATGCTTCAAAATATTTTATTGATTTGGTATTAGACTTTATAAAAACATTGAAATGAAATCATCCTCACATTTTGTGAGGCTTTTTAATAGGAAGAAATATGAATATAAATTATAATCAAAATGAAGCTATAAATACTATAGATGGACCGGTATTAATCATTGCAGGACCGGGTACGGGCAAAACTTTTACATTAGTTGAGCGAGTTATAAATATGGTTGCAAATTTAGGTATTGATCCCTCTAAAATATTAATTTCAACATTTACAAATAAGGCCTCTTTTGAATTAATTGACAGATTGTCAATTAAATTTAAGGAATTAAATATACATAAAGATGTAAATGATATGATGATTGGCAATTTTCACTCTATTGCAAGACGAATATTAGATGAATATATAGATTTTACACCTCTTAAGAGAGGGTATATACAGATTGATTCAGTTGAACAAAATTATCTTATAAATAGGTTTTTACCATATTTTAGAAATATTGATGGATATGCTTATGTGATAAATAAAAATAGAGAAGTAAAAGATATAGCAAAGATAATAAATAAAATTTGTGAGGATGGTATACTTGATAGAAAATCAGATAATCAAAGATATAATTTATATTTCAAGATAGTTGAAATGTATGAAAATATTTTAATGAAATATAATATGATTGATTTTTCTCATGTACTTTTTTATACATATAAGTTACTAGTTGAATATCCCGAAATTAAACAATCATTAAGAAAAAAGATTAATTATATGATGATTGATGAATATCAGGATACAAATATTATTCAAGAAAAAATAATCTTTGAATTATTAAATGAAAATCAAAATATTTGTGTTGTAGGCGATGATGATCAAAGCCTTTATAGGTTTAGAGGTGCTACTGTAAAAAATATTTTAGAATTTGGGAAAAAATTTGAAAGTGTTAAGAAAATAAACCTACAACAAAATTATCGTTCAGAAGGAAGTATAATAGGATTTTATTCTAAATATATGAATGATTTAATTGAAAGTAATCCGGATTTGAGCCAATACAGATATAAAAAAGTACTTTTTTCTGATAGAATTGCTGGTTGTGAAAGAGTAAGAAGACTTACAGCAAATTCTGATGAACAATGGTATGAAAAAATTTATGAACTTATTTATAATTTAAAAAATAAAGGAGCAATAAATAATTATAATGAGATTGCTTTATTATTTGGTTCTTTAAATCATGAAAAATCTAGAAAGTTAATTTCATTTTTAAAAAGTAGAGATATAGACGTATATATGCCTGCTACATCTACTTTAATTTCACAAAATGAAATACGAAAAATATTAGGTGCACTTTATGCAGTTTTTAAAAATGTGATAATAAATAAAGTTAAAAACTTTGATCGTGAAACACAAGTATTTTTAGACAACTGTTATGATAATTTTTATAAATCTAAATTAAAAGAAGATGAGCTTGATCAGTTTATAATAAGAATGTCTAACTATATTTCCTCAGAAGATATTAAAATTACATTACATGATATATGTTATAGGTTATTTGCGTATAAACCTTTTTTTAACTATATGAATGATATTGATAGGGCTAAGAAATATTCAAGATTTTTAGAGTTGATTGATGCATTTAATTTAATTGAAGGTATTTATACTATAAATTCTTCTAATATAGAAAAATTTGTTAATGTATTCTTTTATGAATTTATAAAATTTATAAAGGATGAAAAAATTTCTGATTTTGAAGAAGAAACAAAAATTCCTGATAAAAATTCTGTAAGTGCATTAACCATTCATGCTTCAAAAGGAATGGAATATCCTGTAGTTATCATGGCTTCAATGTGGGATAAAGTATTTAACAGTTATAAAAACAAGCTTGATGATGACTTAAATAAAATTAGTTTTATGTATGAAAAAGATACTTCATTTGAACCAAGTGAAATGATAAATTTATTAGATTTTTATAGAAAAAATTATACGGGATTTTCAAGAGCAAAGGATTTGTTAGTTTTAGCAGGTCTTGAAACAAATTATATTTCCGTATCAGACGATTTGAGGCAAATCTTTTTAAGTTTAGATGAAATTGACTTAAATGATTTGGATATAGAAAAGGGAAAAGCTAAGGATAATAAAGTGAAATCTTTATATTCTTTTACAGCAGATATAGTACCATACAATAACTGTCCATTTGAATATTTTTATACAAGGAAATTAAAATTTTCAATGCCAAAAACTCCAAGTCTTTTCTATGGTTTAGTTGTCCATGAATCTATTGAATACATTAATAAAAAGATTATAAAAGGAAGAGATGTTTCTAAAGAAGAAATTTCAAATATTGTGTTAGAAATTTCAAGACAAAAATATATTCAAGGTGCAGAAAATTTAAATAGAGAAATTGTAGATAAAGCGATAAAAGAAGTTTTGTTATATTATAATTTCTTAAAAACTTTAGGTAAACCTGTAGAAAGTGAGTTAAATATTACTATGTCGACAGATAACTATGTAATAACCGGTAATGTCGATATGATTTATGAAAAAAATGGAGAATATCATATAGTTGACTTTAAGACAGGTACACCACCGGATGAAAATGATGGGCATCATTCACTTGAAACTTATTTTAATCAAATAAACCTATATGCACATTTATTTGAACTTACTAAAAATAAAAAAATTGCAACAATGTCACTATATTTTACAGATTTAAATGCAAAAAAACGTTTATTCATTTTTGAATATGATGAAGCTAAAAATATAGAAATTCAAAAAATGATAGATGATACAGTTTCAAAGATTGAAAATGAAGAATTTAATATATCAGATAAATGTAAAGAAAGCAGGAGTTTATTGAAGTTTTTTATGGCTAAAAAATAACAAAAACTCATTTACGACACTAGTCCTTGCTTAACGAACTGACCTCCTTAAAGTCGACTTTTATAGCCTACTTTAAGGAGGTCAGTTCGTTTGTTGTGGCTGCGGAGGTGTATAAGTGGGTTTTATTTATTTTATATAATGTAATATAAAACCAAAGGAATGAAAAATAAAAATTTGGTTCTATAATATCAGAATGATTAGTCCTTAAAATGAACCAAATATATAAAATATAATTAAATGGTTTTAAATAAATGAATCTTAAGATATAAAAATACAAGAAAATTCAAACCAAAATAAGAAAACAAGTAGAAATGGTTTTAAATCCACTTATTTGAATGCTGAAAATTCAAACCAAAATAAGAAAACAAGTAGAAATGGTTTTAGATTTACTGTTGAAGCTACGAATGTGTATAAGTGAATTGTATTTATTTAAAATTAATTTTATTATGAATAAAAAATAGATTGTTAATAAAAGTAAATAATTATAAAAGTATTGAATTTTAAGTGATATATAATATTTCTAATCAAATTTTTAAATTTTAGTGGATATTTTTTTTTTTTTGTATAATTAATATAGTTTATTATACAAAGGAGGTAAAAATATTTGGAAAATAAAAAAGAAAATACAAAAGATGGAAGATTATCTAAACAATTAGGTGATTTTGGAGAAAATTTAGTAGTGTTTTTGCTTGGTAATTTAAAAAAACATAGAGTAGCTTTAGTAGATCATGAAGGAGCTGATATTATTGCTACAGATAGAGAAAATAGTAATTTTAAATATGCTGTATCTGTCAAAAGTAGATGGTTTCAAACAGATGATGCATCGACATCTTTCGATGAAAAAAATCAACGAAAGCTAATAACTTTTGCAAATGAGTTTGGTATGATTCCTTGTGTTGCTTATGTATTAATTGATAAATTGTGTAAATACATAGACGTTTATATCTTAAAGTTAGAAGATTTTGAAAAATTAGCAATAGATCAAAATTTTACGGGAATAAAAAAACGAAGTAAAGGTCTTACAATAATTAATACAACTGAAGGAAATCAAAAGAGTTTAAGGGAATGCAATCTTATAGATCATACTAGAATTAATTTTGAATTATGGAAAGATAATTTTTTGGGTAAAGAAGGAAATTTAGAATAAAAAATTTAGGAGGAGAAAAAATACTTTAAAAGAACTATATAAACTTGAAAAAATAGATTAGTAAAATTAATTTGTAATTTAATTTTAAAATTTAAAAATTCATTATTAAAAATTCTAAATGGTAAATTCTAATATATAAAAATTGATAATAAGGGAAATATTATGAAAATAAATATTAAAAATAAATTAATAGTAATATCTTCTATGTACAAGATAAAGACACATATGTAATAGAAGTTGAGTTTTCTATAATAGATAAAATAATATAAAAATAAATTTTAACAATAGGAGAAAAATTTGAAAAATAAATTTTATAAATTAATAGTGAGCTCTATTTTAGCAACTTCATTTTTCTTTTTAACACAAAATGCAAGTGATGCAGTTAATGGAAGATGGATTCAACCAACTAAAGATACATGGAAATATCTTGAAAATGGTAAAACACAATATGGATGGAAAAAAGTAGATAAATACTGGTATTTTTTAGATAAACAAACTGGTGTTATGAAAAAAGGTTGGAGATTAATAAATGATTACTGGTATTATTTAGACCCTAAAAATGGGGATATGAAAACTGGTTGGAAATTGATTGATAATTACTGGTATTATCTAGACCCTAAAAATGGGGATATGAAAACTAAGTGGAAATTTATAAATAACAAATGGTATTATCTAGACCCTAAAAATGGGGATATGAAAACTAAGTGGAAATTTATAAATAACAAATGGTATTATTTAGACCCTAAAAATGGAGATATGAAAACTGGTTGGTTAGTTTATAATAATGAAAAATACTATTTACATCCAGTAAATGGAGATATGTTTTTAGGTGATTTTTCTTTAAAAAATGAAAAATTTACTACTAATAAAAATGGAGTTGTTTCAAAATTAGTTTATGTAAATAAAATAGATAATTCAAACTCTACTTCTAGTACAGTAACTCCTAAACCAGTTCCTAATCCTACTGTAAAAACACCAGTAGTTAAAACACCAGTGGTTAAGAAACCAGTGGTTAAAACACCAGTAGTTAAGAAACCAGTGATAAAAACACCAGTGGTTAAAACTCCAGTAGTAAAGGTACCAGAGGCTCCAGTGGTTAAAAAGGACGATGTGAGGGTTGATAGCAAGACTGAAAGGGAAGTATTGAAGTACAAAACGGTTTCAAAACACTCAAGCGGGCAATCAAGGATAAAACAAAGGGGTACTGACGGATATATCGAGAGAACATACAAGATAACATATAAAAACGGCGTACAGGTGTCAAAAGAATTATCAAACACTAAAACAGTAAACCCACAAGACGAGATAATCCAACACTATGTAAAGGTAAGAGACGCTAAATACGAAACAAGAGAAGTAGATGACAAGTCAAGACCAATCCATGAAGGAAAATCAATACCTAGATGGTTCGTATCATGGGGACCAGAGGGTAAAGAGCGTACTGTGGAATATTACTATGATGAGGGTAAAGCATTCAACAGATACGATCAAATTGTAGCAGAGGGTAAGTACTTTGTTAATTGGGGTGACGCCGAGAACGAATTCGACCCAAACGGTGGTAGAGTTATAGGTTATGAAAAGAAAACAGAAAAAGTCAAAGTACAAGACGAAGTTTGGCTGTGGGAATAAGATATTAATATCCAATTTAATAAAAAATTAATTTAAATCAGAGATAGTTGTTTAAATCCCGAGTTTGACACTTTAAAGATAAAAAAACTCCTTAAGTAGTTGCAACAACTTGCTTCTGGAAATTTTAGTATTTTTAAAAATGTAGTAATGTTTATTGTGTTTTAATAAATTTTAGAATTTTTCGGCTGATTTATGGACCACTTTTAGATTAGCATTTACAAAAGATGTTAAGAAATTAAAAAGAGAATTAGAAATTTTACTCTCTAATTCTCTAAATATTTTACTTTAGTTCTTCACCAACACTACTTGTGCCCTATGGGTATTTGACAAAGAACCTATAACCTGACTTTTTGAGTTAGATATAAAAATATGATGCTAAGCTAGGTCTTAAAACCTATGGCTTAGAATCTTTTTAATTTTTCTATTACTAAAAAAAGTATGACGTCAAAAAAAGATTGTATATGGAAGCAAACTCTTTTATATGGGGCTGTTGCAAAATAAAAAATAGCCTTTAAATTACAAAAATTTAATAAAAACATAAAACAAGCCCTAGATTTCAACATCTAGGGCTTGTTTTTGGTATAATATTAATATGAAAAGTAAAAATAATATACCATGCTTAAATTTTAATTTAAATAATGGACAAATTCAAGTTAAAATGGATTTTAATACTGATGTTGTGGTTGAAAATGAGGCTAAATTAATGGTTTTGCAAAATTTAGTAAAGGAATTAAACTTAGATTTAATAAATAATGCTTACTCTCAAAAAGGGAGAAAACCAGTAATAGACCCAATTTCAATGTTTCAGATTTTAATCTATTGTTATTCAGAAGGTATCAAATTTGTTGTGGCTGCGGAAGTGTATAAGTGGGTTTTATTTATTTTATATAATGTAATATAAAACCAAAGGAATGAAAAATAAAAATTTGGTTCTATAATATAATTATAATTAGTATTTAAAAGAACCGAATTTTATCTTTTAATCCTCTTAAAATGTTACTTTAATTCTTAATTAAATCTATGTATATTTGATAAAAAAACTAATATCTAATTCTCCAAATGTCTTATTTTATTTACTGACGATATTTGACTAATAAATTTTTAATTAATATCAAACATTGTGTATTAACTTTTAATAATGAAACACATTCATTAATAATTACATCTATCTTGATATAGAAATATGATATGGAGTTAGGTATCCCGCTCGTTGTGCAGTATACATCGCATTTACAGCTATATTTTGAATACTAGAATACTTGTTAGGCTCAAAATCATAATAATCTCTTATTATCAAATATCCACTTGAACCTCTTTCCCAGCTAAACTTATGTATGGCATAATATAAATCCTTTTGAGATGTTGTTCCAGAATTTGGAAAAGCATCATCACCTGTGCTTTTATATGGTTTATTCTTTAATTTTGAAAAAACTGGAGAATTCTCAACTTTATACCCATTAACTGGTGAATAAACCGAGTTTTTATTTTTATTTTTAACTGCATGAGTTAATAATTCTGATGATAAAACATACCCCTTAGCATAAAACCAGGCATTAACCGCTGCAACCTGTATTCTAAATTCTCGGTATGGATCTATTGTAATAATAGGACTTACATGTGATATATTTTTTAATAAAGATTTCCGGGAATAGTCATTTTTTCTATTTATCATGTTATTATATTTATAGTCATTGTAATCCTTCAATTGTTGTTCAAGTGTATCAATAAGTTCTTTAGTTTTTATAGTTTTATCATGATTTAAATTTCCGGATAGTATCAAATTTTTATAAAATTTGATACTATCTTCTAAACTTTTTTCAACGGAATAATTAATTTCAGATAATTGATTTTCAATAGCATTAATTTGATTATCTAGATCTGATATATTAACCACTTTCGAAATTTGATTATATGATTCTTCATTTGGATCTATAGCATAAACATTAGATTTATAAAAAGTTAAAACGGTAAATAAAATCGCTAAAAAAATTTTTTTATATTTTCGCATAAAAATCCTCCATTTATTATATAATATTTTCAAATATATAATATATTTTCTTATTTTCATCAAATATAATTATTAAGGTCTTGAAAAAAAATGAATCATGCTTGTTTTTTTTTACAGAATCTATAATCTTTATATCTTTCAATTTTATCAATCTTGTTAATCCTGCATTTTTTATCATTTCAGATAATAATTTCATATCACTATCTAATTCTACATGTCTATAGCATTCAGCACAATCAATACTATAATCAAAGTTCTTAGAATTTAATTTTAATATTCTTTGACCATCATTTACAAATCCTCTTTCAGATTCATATAAAACATCAATATTATAAGGTTTTTTGATACTAATTCCCCATGAATTTAATAATGTTTTTTTATAAAAATTGTTATTATATTGTATAAAAAATAAAATTAGAGCAAGTAAAATTAATACAAATAAAATGATCCCTATTCCTATTTTACATTTTCTTTTCAAAAACACCTCCTTATTTCTACAAAAATTATATTGAACATAAATATCATTTAAAAAAATAAATATTAAAAATAGTAATTTTGAGATTTATTTATTTTTTTTAGGAAATCGTTTTTTTTAAAACATAACAAAATACAATTTAAATGTCAAGATAAAATTAATAATATTAAAATAAACTATTTTTAGTATATTAATATTATTTAACATTATAATTATTTTAAAATAATTTAATATTATATACCTTTTCGTTAATACTAAAATAAAAACGTGGTATTAAGTAACACTTAAATTCTTTGATGTATAAATATTATAAAAAAACGTTTTAGAAACTAATCTCCCTTTATTTGCTATATTAGTTTGATTTTTCTTGTATTTTTTATTTAATCATTTTTTGTACATTCTTATATTAGCATTAATATTGTTACATTTATTTTATAATTAAAAGCAGACGGATTTCTAAATTTTCTAAGTTTTGTCCGTAAAATTTTGAATCTTTTGAAGAAAATAGCAGACAAAAAGCCTTTATTCGCCATTTTTGTTCGTAAATTTTAAGTAGGAATGTGAATTACTTCGATAAAAGCAGATGAAATCAATTAAATCGGATATTTTATCCGTAAATTTATCCGAGAAAAGCAGATGAAAGTGTTAAAAATAGAGATTTCATCCGTAAAATATTCAAAATAGGGGTGAAATTGATCTATTTAAAACGAACATATCATTAATATTTCATCCGTAAAATATTCAAAATAGGGGTGAAATTTTTTAGTAATGTATTTTTAAGTGCAATATTTATATATATTTTCTTTCAGATATTTTTGCAACTTTAAAATTGTGTACGAAGTCAAATAAAACGTCAGAACTATAGGCATTATTTAAAAACTTAAATTGTAAAAGTTTTGTAAGTAAAACATCAAGATAACAAATTAGAAAATGTCCAATGATAGTATCTTTTTTTTGTAAATAAACGGATCTAGCATCAAGTTGAGACTTCATTATATGAAAAGATACTTCTATTCTCCAAAGTATATGGTAAGCCTCATATACATCTTTTTCAATCATAGACAGTTCAGAAGTAATAATAAGATTGTAACCAGCTAGTTCCAAAGATTTTTTGATTAGTTTTTCATTCATAGTTACTTTAATTTTGCCATCTGTTTCATTTCCTTTTTTATCAGTTTCTTAAGTTTTTTAAAATTTAAAAAATCTAGTAAATATACTAGCTTAAAGTATGTGATATATTAATTTAATTAAAAAAATCATGGTGCTAAATCATAAATACGGGAACTGTCAAATTCCTTTATATAATATTACAAATTATTCTAGTTATAGATGTGAAAATATATGAATTAGGTTAAGTTATACACTATAATTGTTTTTTTAGCCTTAAAAATGGTATAATAATAGTTATAGAATGGAGAAAATATGATAAAAAATAAAAGATTTGAGAGTGCTTTGGATATTTTAATGACAAGTGTTATTTCACTAATGATTATCTATTTTTTAGGTGTATCTGGGATATCTAATTTATTTTTGTTTGTTCCATTTATAATACTATTGATTAGATATGATATTAAGAAATTTTTAATTTCATTTTTAATTACTATAGTAGGAATGTATTTCATGACGGGTATTTTAAGCACTATGATTTTTGGAACTCTTATATTAATTATGAGTTTTGTTATTTCAAATTTAATAAAAAAACAATGCAAAATAGAAAAAATAGTTAAGATTTCTACATTTGTATATATCGGATGTATTATTTTAACATTTTCAACACTTTATTTTGTTTTTAAGGTTAACATGATTACGGATATTAAAAATTCTATGGAAAACATTGTAAAATATATGGAAGAATCTTTGAAGAGTGATATAAATTTTTCGAGTAATTCAATTGATTTGTATATTCAAACCTTGAAAAGTGCAACAAATTATTTTATAAGTATTATTCCTGGATTTTTGGTAGTTTTTGCAATATTAATCGCATTTTTTAATACAGTTTTTAGTCTTAAATTATTGAAAAAAATAGGATATGAAATAAAGCAAAATACTAAATTGAATAATTTTAGATTAGGAAATGAATTTAGAGCATTTGCAACAGCTGTGGCAATAGGCTATTTAATTTCGCTTGTATTTAAAATAAAAAATATAGATTTAGTAATGAAAAATATATCATTTGTATTGATATTTTTATTATTTGGAAATGGTATATTAACGTCAAACTTTTTATTGGAAAGAAAATTTAATCTTATAGTTGCGTATATCATTGTCATGTTTGTATTTGTATTTTTACAAGGATATATGATATTTGCCTTTATAGGATTGATGGATTTAATAGTAAATTTAAGGATGATATTTAATTTAAGAGAGAGTATAAAATGAGTAATAATTTTTTTGATAAAAAATATTTAAATATATGGATTAATCCAATAATTGTATTTATTATTACAGTAATTTTATTAGTTCTAAATATATACTTTGGAATAATAGGTATAATTGCAACTTTCATTGTATCTGCTGTAGCTTACGACACTTACAAGAAGAAAGATAAAGAAATTAAAGATTATATTGATAAATTGGAAATCTCATTTGAAGGATTTACAAAAAGTGCAATATTTACAATGCCTTTTCCAATTGCAATATTAAACTATAATCATGAATTGGTATGGTATAATGCTAGATTTAAGGAACTTATAGGAGAAAAATCTTCATTAATTCAAATGAAAATGTATAATCTTATACCTGAAATTAATATTGAAAAATTAGATAGTAGAAATTTTTATAGTATGGATATAGTATATGGATTTAGAAATTATAATGTACAGTTTAACTATACAAATCATGATGGAATTAGTCCGATGACTTTATTATATTTTATTGATATTACTGAAAAAGAGGAAACATTAAAAAAATATGAAGATCAAAAAATCGTTTTGATGAATATAAGACTTGATAACTACGAAGAACTTTCACAAAATACATCGAGTGAAAAACGACCAATTATTTTTGCTGAAATAGATAGTAAGATAACTTCATATTTCCATAAATATGGTAGTTATATTAAAAAGAACGACAATGGGAAATATACAGCGGTTGTTCAAAATAAAGAATATAATCAAATGACACAAGAAAAGTTTACTTTTGTTGAAGATGTTAGAAATGTAAATACCGGTGCATCTATGGCACCGACCCTTTCAATTGGTGTTGGTAAAAATGAAGATTCTCCAAGGGCTATTGAAAAATCTGCAAACTCTGCATTAGATATTGCATTAGGTAGAGGCGGAGATCAGATTGTTATAAAATCTAAAGATAAATTAGATTACTTTGGTGGGAAAAATCAAGCTACTGAAAAACGTACAAAAGTTAAAGCTAGAGTTGTAGCTCATGCGTTGATGCAATTAATTGATAAATCTACAGATATTTATATATCAGGGCATAAAAATCCTGATATGGATTCATTTGGTTCAGCATTAGGTTTGTGGCATGTTGCAACTAAAAGAAATAAGATAGCATATATTGTTTTATCAGAGATAACTCCTGCAATAAGAAATTTATATGATTATGCAGTAGAAGAAATAGAAGGTTTGAAAGAACATATTATTGTTCCTGATGAAGCATTTGAAAAAATAAAAGAATCATCACTAGTGATAGTGACAGATAATCATAGAAAAGCATCAATCGAGGAACCTCGTATGCTTGAAAAGACAAAATCAGTAGTAATAATCGATCATCACAGAAGAGGTAGTGATTATATAGATAATGCTATATTGAATTATATTGAACCTTATGCATCATCAGCATCAGAACTAGTTACAGAAATGCTGATATATATGGATGAAAAAATAGAAATCGATAAAATAATTGCAAATGCTCTGTTTGCAGGTATAGTAGTTGATACAAAGAGTTTTAATCAACAAACAGGAGTAAGGACATTTGAAGCAGCTGTTGTATTAAAAGATAATGGGGCAGATTTAGGTATTGTAAATAAACTTATGAGTGAAGATTTACAAATTTTGAAATATAGATCGGAAATAATATTAAATTCTGAAATATACAAAGATAAATATATTTTTGGTGAATTTAATTATGATTTTGAGGAATCAACACTTATAGCATCTCAAGCTGCAGATGAAATGATGAATATTGGGAATATACAGGCATCATTTGTGTTTACTCTCTCAAAAGGGAGAGTTCATATTTCTGCAAGATCTTATGGAGATGTATCTGTACAACTTATTATGGAAAAATTGAATGGGGGTGGACATAGAACAATGGCTGCTACTCAAATAGATTCAACAATAGAAGAAGCAAAAGAATTGCTTAAAAAAGCAATTTCTGAATATGAACAGGAGGAAGATTAATGAAAGTTATATTAAAAGCGGATGTTAAAGGTTTAGGGAAAGAAGGCGAATTAGTAAATGCAAAGACAGGTTATGCAAGAAACTTTTTATTTCCAAATAAATTAGCAGTAGAAGCAACAAAAGAAAATAAAAAAGCATGGGAAGAAGAACTAAGAATTAGAAAAGAAGAGTTTGAAGCCAATAAAGCTGAAGCTGAAAAATTAAAAGAAAAGTTGGAATCATTATCAGTGGTTGTAAAGAAAAAATCAGGAAATGATGGAAGATTATTTGGTTCTGTTACATCAGGAGATATTGCTAAAGCTTTAGAAGAAAAAGGCATAGAAATAGACAAAAAGAAAGTAGAATTAAGTGATAATCTAAAAATAGCTGGAAACTACGTAGTTAAAGTTAGAGTTTTCCCGGAAATGTTAGCAGATCTAAAAGTAGAAGTTAAACCGGAATAATTGGAGTAATATATGGAATCAAATTACGCACCAAGTGATATAAAGACAGAAAAAGCCATTTTAGGGCTTGTAATAGTTCATAATGATTTGGTGAATTTATTATTAGAAAAAATTAAGAGAGACGATTTTTATGACCTAAGAAATTCTGTAATTTATGATGCCATATCTGAATTAAGTTTTGAAAATTCTCCAATAGACTTTAATATGATAAATGATAAGTTAAGTTCTAAAGGGACACTTGCAGATGTTGGAGATGAAACATATGTTATGACCTTACTTGATAGCACATATTATAGGGCTAATTATGATTCATATTTAAATATTGTAAAAGAAAAGTCTATGCTTAGAAAATTGTTAACATTTGGAGATGATGTAATTAATAAAGTTCATACAACTAAAAATTCATCAGAAGAACTAATAGGGGAATTTTCAGAAAAACTGTTTAAGTTAAGTAGTTTTGATAATAATGAAGGACTTGTAAAACTTGAATATACAATGGAAGAAGCATTTAATCATATATTAGAAATGTCTCAAAATGATGGTGATATCACAGGAGTTACTACAGGATTTAGAGATTTAAATAGACAATTATCAGGCTTACAAAATTCCGATATGATATTATTAGCTGCAAGACCATCTGTAGGAAAGACGGCCTTAGGAATTCATATGGCACTTAATGCAGCTTTAGCAGGAAAAAAAGTGGCGGTATTTTCACTTGAAATGAGTAGAAGACAAATATTTCAAAGAATTTTATCAATTATAACAAATGTTGAATTGCAACACATAATTTCAGGTAAAATTCCGGAAGAGGATTGGCAATTATTATATGAAAAATCAAATATAATACCAAGTATTGATATGTACGTTGATGACACTGCAAGCATATCATTAACAGAACTTAGGGCAAAATCAAAACGTATGAAACAAGAACATGGTATTGACTTGATACTTATAGACTACCTTCAACTAATGACTACAGATATAGGTAGAAATGAAAATAGACAACAGGAAATTTCAAATATTTCAAGAGGATTAAAGGCGTTAGCTAAAGAATTAAATATCCCGGTATTAGCTCTTTCACAATTATCAAGAAAATCTGAAGAAAGAACTAATAAACGACCTATGTTATCAGATTTAAGAGAGTCTGGGGCTATCGAGCAAGATGCTGACGTTGTAATGATGCTATATCGTGATGATTATTATAATGAAGATTCTGAAGAGCAAAATACAATTGAAGTAATAATAGGAAAACATAGAAATGGTCCTACTGGTACCGTTAAATTATACTTTAAGAAAGAAAATACTAAGTTTTATGACTTTGAGCATATGCAAGAAAATGAATAAGGAATATTATTTAAGACCATTAAAAAAAGAAGATGGCATATTATTAAGACAATGGACAGATCATGATGATCCGCTTTTTGTTGGATATAATTATAGTGATTTATCTGATAAAGAATTGGATATTTGGTTTAAGATGAAACAAGGCAGAAACAATGCATTATATTTTTCAATATTTAATATTGAAGGCAAATTAATAGGCTATATTGGGATAAAGGAAATAAATAAAGTATTAAAAATAGCTAAATTAGGTATCGTTTTAGATTCTAAGTTTATGTCTAAAGGTATAGGTTCTAAAGTGCTTCAGCAATTTTTAAATTTTTATTTTGAAAAATTAAAAATGAGAAGATTAGATTTAGAAGTAAATGCATGGAATACAAGGGCTATAAATTTATATAAAAAGTTTAATTTCAAGATGCATTCCTCAGAATATATAAAATTTGAAAATCAAGTTATTGATATTGAAGAAGAAAAATATGAAGGTTATTTTGAAAGAAAAAATGGAATTATATTTACTAAAATATATGAAATGAGATTGAAAAGGCAGGAGTATTTAGATGAGATTAGAGATTGAGCAAAATATTATCGACTTAGGTACTACACCAATTGAAAATATGTTTATAAATACTTATTTGTCTTTTGCAAATGATGTACAAATAAAAGTGTATTTATACGCATTATCTGTTGCGTATTGTGAAAAACAGGAAATTTCAAATGCTAATATTGCAGTAGAAATGAAACTTACAGAGGGACAAGTAGTAGATGCTTGGCAATATTGGATTGACCAAGGATTGGTAGAACAAAGTGGAGACAAGTATATATTTAAGTCTGTTCGAACCCAATATTTACAGTCAATGTATGGAACAAATGACCATAAGGGGAATTCATTTTCCAAGAGCCCATTTGAAAAAGAACAAATGCAAAAAGAAGAGATTTACAATAATTCCCCTGAATCTATTGAAAGTAGAGAACTTATTGAAAATATAGAAGAATTTATATCTCAAGGACAAGATATACCTAGAAAATTGAATCCTAGAGAAATTAAGAAAGTACTAGGAACAATGAATGATTTTGGAGTAAGCTGCGATTTCATATCATATGCGTATATGATGGCATCTAATATTCGGGGTGTAAAAGCAGTAGATCAAATAATGGCAACAATCAGAAATTGGATGATTGATGGTGCTACAAATATAGAAAAGCTTGAAAAATATCTTGAACAAAAAGAAAATAAAGAAAAAGAAAATAAAGCTGAAATCAAAAATAATAAATCTCAAGCTAAAAAGGTTTCACTTGCAGATAAAGATGACAGGATGAGCAAAGAAGAGAGACTAAAATTTGTTCAAGAAAAAATGAAAAAGAAACTTCCAACTAGAAGAAGGAAATAACTATGAAAACAGTTCAAGAAATATTAGAAGATAGAAGAAGGCAAAATGAAATTAATTTGGAAAATAGAATTAATGAAATTAAACAAAAAGTGCCTAGAATTATTGAAATTTCAAATGAAATAAAAATAAAAAATATCGAAAGAATAAATAATTTAATTTCAAAAAAATCATGTGAAGATATTTCTATAGAAATTTCAAAATTAATTTCTGAGAAAAAGCATTTAATGAAAGAAAATAATATTCCTGAAGATTATTTAGATATGAAATACCATTGTGAAATTTGTCATGATACAGGAATTGACGGGACTCATACTTGTGAGTGTAGAAAAAAACTAGAAATTCAGAAGTTATATAAAGATAGTGAAATTGAAGAGATTATAAAAGAAGAAAATTTTCAAAATTTTAATTTGGAACTGTTTAGAAAAGATCGACAAATTAATGAAAATCTAAGTCCATATGAAAATATGAAAGATTTAAGAGAACAGTTTTATGATTATGCAATTAATTTTAGCAGAGATTCTGTAAATTTGTTTTTATTTGGACCTGTTGGCACAGGTAAAACCTTTATGATTAATAGTATTGCAAAAGAAGTGTTAGATAGAAACTTTTCAGTAGTGTATCTTTCGGAATCAGATCTTGTTAATTTAATTTTAGAATATAAATTTGCATTTTCAAATCAAAAATCAGATCTTTTGCCAAGAATAAATTCAATATATAATTGTGATTTACTCATAATTGATGATTTAGGTTCAAATAATATTAATGATAATACAAAATCAGCGGTTTTTGAGGTTTTAAATAAAAGAATTGTAAAAAAACTTCCGGTAATAATATCATCTAATTTGGACACGGAGGATGTTAGGTCTGCATATGACACGAGAATTTATTCACGTATTGTGGGAGAATTTTATCAAAAATATTTTTATGGAAATGATGTAAGGATAAAACAATGAATTATATCTTAAGGGATGAATTTAATAGATTAAAAAAATACAATATTGAAGAACTTGGTATAAAACCTGAAATTATCATTGAAAATCAAGCTTTAAAAGTAATAAAAAATATTGATTTAGATAGAAGAAAAACTTTTGGTATACTTTGTGGGCTTACAAACAATGGTGCAATCGGATTAGCTATTGCTAGAAATTTGTTTGCACTTGGAAAACAAGTTGAAATTTATATTATCGATAATAAAGAAGGTGTAGATGAGGATTTTGAATATCAATTTAGTTTGATAAAGAAATTAAATATAAAAATAAATGATCTTGAAACTTTAGAAGAATTACAGAGTTTATCGAGTGATTTAAATAGAGTTAATACTATAATAGATGCAGTTACAGGATTAGAATATAAATTTATGTTTAATGGTACAACAGAATACATTATCGACACTATAAACAAAGCAAGGATTTACACTATTTCAGTAGATATTCCATCAGGATTGGATTCTGATGATGAAAATTCAAATCTGAAATGTATAGATTCAGATATCGTTGTTACATTTCATAAATTAAAAAAAGGATTAAATAAAAAACATAGAATTAATAATATAGAAATTTTTGTAGAAAATATCGGATTATTTGAGAGAGGTAAAAATGTTAGATATTAAGCTTATTAGAAAAGAAAAAGATAAAGTTATCGAAGGATTAAAAAAGAGAAATGGAGAATTTCCAATTCAAGAAATTATTGATCTTGATGAAGAAAGAAGAGCTTTGATTACCGAAGTAGAAGCTAAAAAAGCAGAACAAAATCAAGTTTCTAAATCAATTCCTCAATTGAAAAAAGAAGGAAAAGATGTTTCTTCAATTTTTGCTAAAATGAAAAAATTATCAGCAGAAGTGAAAGAAATGGATGAAAAAGTGAGAAATTTAGATTTTGAAATTAGAAATAAATTACTTTACATACCAAATATTCCAAGTGAAGATGTTCCTTTAGGAAAAGATGATAGTGATAATGTTGAAATTAGAAAATTTGGAGAACCTAGAAAATTTGATTTTGAACCAAAGGCTCATTGGGATTTGGGTGTAAATTTAGATATTTTGGATTTTGAAAGAGCTGCAAAAATAACGGGAGCTAGATTTTCAATATTTAAGGGCTTAGGAGCAAGATTAGAAAGATCTATAGCTGCATTTATGCTTGCAACACATACTGAAGAATCAGGCTATACAGAATTATCTGTGCCATATATGGTTAATAGAGATTCAATGATAGGTACAGGACAGTTGCCAAAATTTGAAGAAGATGCATTTTATTTACCAAGTAAAGATTTCTTTTTAGTACCGACAGCAGAAGTGCCTGTTACAAATTATAGAAGAGAAGAAATATTGTCATATGAAGAATTGCCAATTAAATATACAGCATATACTCCTTGCTTTAGACAAGAGGCCGGATCAGCAGGAAGAGATACAAGAGGATTAATAAGAAATCACCAATTTGACAAGGTTGAATTAGTGAAATTAGCAAAACCTGAAGATTCTTATGAAGAATTAGAAAAATTAACATCAGATGCTGAAAAAATTCTACAATTATTGAATATTCCATATAGAGTAGTTATGTTATCATCAGGAGATTTAGGATTTTCATCAGCTAAGACATATGATATTGAGGTTTGGATGCCATCATATGGCAGATATGTTGAAATTTCATCGTGTTCAAATTTTGAAGATTTTCAAGCCAGAAGAGCAAACTTGAGATATAGAGATGAAGAAGGAAAAGTTCAATTTGTTCACACATTAAATGGTTCTGGATTAGCAGTAGGAAGAACATTTGCAGCAATTTTAGAAAACTATCAAAATGAGGATGGTTCAATTACTATTCCGGAAATTTTGAGACCATATTTAAATAATAAAGAAAAAATATCAAAATAGGAAATAATATGTATAATGATAAAATAGTGCTTACTGGAGGGGGGACAACAGGACACGTTTCAGTAAATTTAGCACTTATACCGTTATTAAAAAAAGAAGGGTGGGATATTTACTATATCGGATCTAGAAATGGGATCGAAAGAGATTTAATAAAAGATATTGAAGGGGTAAAGTATATTCCAATTTCCACGGGAAAATTAAGAAGATTTTTATCGTTTAAAAATTTTTTAGATGTTTTTAAGGTTATGTGGGGAATATTACAATCTATAGTTATAATATTTAAGATTAAACCATCTGTAATTTTTTCAAAGGGAGGATTTGTTTCTGTGCCTGTTATTGTTGGAGGATGGGTTAATAGAGTACCTTCAATTGCTCATGAATCAGATTTAACACCTGGATTAGCAAATAAATTAGTTCAACCATTTGTAAAAACTATATTTACTACATTTCCGGAAACTGAAAAATATATAAAGTCTGGAAAAGGAAAATTTTTAGGACCTGTAATTAGAGATGGACTAAAAAATGGAAATAAAGTTTTAGCTAAAAAGAGGTTAAATATTAATAATGATAAGCCAACATTATTAGCCATGGGGGGATCTTTAGGTGCTGAATTTATAAATAAAACAATTGTAGATAACCTAGATTATCTAACATCAAAATATAATGTTATCCATGCAACAGGAAAAGATGGATATAATCCATCAATTCAACATGAAGGGTATTATCAATTTGAATATATTAAAGAAAATTTAAAAGATATATTTGATTTATCGGATATTGTTATTTCAAGATCTGGTTCAAATGCAATTTTTGAATTTTTATACTATCAAATTCCTATGATTTTGATTCCTCTACCAATGACTCAATCAAGAGGAGACCAGATTGATAACGCCAAATCATTTGAAAAAAATGGATTTGCTAAAATGATTTTGGAAGAAGATTCAACTAGTGAGAAATTATTAAATTTAATTGACGAAACATATACAAATAGAATAGAATATATTTTTAATATGAAAAATTTTAAATTTGATGATAATGTATTGAAAATATATGATAAATTAAAAGAATTAAAAAAATAAAATTATGGAAGGAAAAATTATGATTAACTTTACAGTTGGTCCAGTCCAATCTTCGAAGGCTGTTAGAAAGATTGGTGCTGAACAAGTGCCTTATTTCAGAACTCAAGAATTTTCAGATGTAATGTTAGAAAATGAAAGATTAATAAAGGAATTTGCAAATGCAAGTGATGACTCCAAGGTGGTATTTTTAACAGGATCAGGAACTGCATCAATGGAAGCTACAGTAATGAATACTTTATCGAAAGAAGATAGAGTTTTAATAGTAAATGGTGGTAGTTTTGGACAGAGATTTGTAGATATATGTCAAATACATGAAATACCTCATGATATTATTAAATTAGAAGCGGGAAAAGCCTTAAAACAAAAACATTTGGAAAAATATGAAAATGCCGGTATTACAGCATTTTTAGTTAATGTACATGAAACTTCAACAGGTGTTCATTATGATATGGAATTAATTAGTGAATTTTGTAAGAGAAATAATATATTTTTAATTGTTGATGCAATAAGTTCATTTTTAGCTGATAATTTTGAAATGTCAAAATGGAATGTTGATGTTATGATTACGGGTTCCCAAAAAGCATTGGCGTGCCCTCCGGGAATTTCAATTATTCTTCTATCACAAAGAGCTGTAAATAGAGTAAATGATTCAAAAGTTAAAACATTATATTTTAATCTGAAATCAGCTTTAGAAAATGCAAAAAGGGGTCAAACTCCATTTACGCCAGCAGTAGGTATACTTTTACAAATTAATCAAAGGTTGAAAGAAATTGAACAATCTGGTGGACAAGTTTCTGAACAAGAAAAAATTGAAAAGCAAGCAAGAGATTTTAGGGATAGAATTAAAGATTTTCCATTTGAAATAGTATCAGAGTCTTTATCTAATGCAGTTACTCCTTTAAGAGCATTGACAGCTTCAGCATATGACATTTTTTTAATTTTAAAGGATGAATACGGCATATGGGTAACTCCAAATGGAGGAGAATTAAGAGAAAAAGTATTTAGAGTTGGACATATTGGAGAATTAACAGTAGATGATAATACTAAGCTTATAGAAGCTTTTGAAGATTTAAAAGCTAGAAACATTATTTAGGGGAATATGATGAAAAAGGTTATAACTTATGGAACATACGATTTGCTTCATTATGGACATATAAGATTATTAGAAAGAGCAAAGGCTTTAGGAGATTATTTGATTGTAGGTGTTACAGCTGATAATTTTGATATGACTAGAGGTAAAATCAATGTTCAACAATCTCTAATTGAAAGAATAGAATCTGTTAGAGAAACTGGTATAGCTGATGAAATTATTGTTGAAGAATATGAAGGACAAAAAATAGATGATATCATAAAATATGACGTCGATATATTTACTGTTGGTTCAGATTGGAAGGGATATTTTGATTATTTAAATGAATATTGTGAAGTTGTTTATTTAGATAGAACACAAGGTATTTCAAGTTCTGAATTAAGAACTGAAACAAGAAAAATTAGATTGGGAATTGTTGGAGATTCTTTATTCTTAAATAAGATAGAAACGGAGAGTAAATTTGTAAATGGGATAGAAGTAAATTCCATATTTACAAAAAATATTGATAATCTATCAGATGATATAAAAAGGTTACCTTATATAATTAGTGAAAATTATGATGAATTTTTAAATAATGTTGATGCAGTATATATAAGATCTAAACCTGAATTTCATTATAAACATATAAAAGATGCTATATTGGCTAAAAAATCTGTTTTATGCGAGTCGCCAATGACATTGAAAATTGATGAGTGGGAAGAATTAAACAGTTTAGCAAATGAAAATAAAGTTGTATTGATGAACTCCATTAAGACAGCATACTCCACAGCATATTCGAGATTACTACTTTTATTAAAAGGTGGTAAAATTGGAAAAATAATGTCAGTTGATTCAAATTGTACAAGACTTGAGGATGTTTTTGATTTTGATTATTATAATAAAAACTGGAATAATATTTATGAATGGGGGCCAACAGCTTTATTGCCAATATTTCAGATATTAGGTACAAACTATAAATCAAAAAATATGATAGCTCATTACATAGATAAAGAAAATAAATTTGATGATTTTGTAAAAATTGATTTTATTTATGACAATGCAGTAGCATCTATGAAAATAGGCTCCGGAGTTAAGACAGAAGGATATTTAGTTATATCAGGGACAAAAGGATATGCTTATGTACCGGCACCATGGTGGAAAACAGATTATTTTGAATTAAGATATGAGAAAATTGAAGAAAATAAGAGATATTTTTATCAGTTAGATGGAGAAGGAATCAGATATGCATTAGTTGCATTTGTTAAATCCATAGAGTCTGGGCGTGTATTATCTAAAATTACACCAGATGTTTCTAAAGGAATTATTAAGTGTATGGAAGAATTCTCAGATTCTAGAAATGTAATTAAAATTTGAGAAATTTAAGGAATAATTAATGAGTAGAACAAAAAATGTATTAAGAAATAGTGCTTGGGGAATAATATATAGATTAGTTACAATGGTTGGACCATTTTTAATAAAAACTATAATAATTCATCAACTGGGTATCCAATATAATGGACTAAATGGATTATTTACATCTATTTTAACTGTTTTGAATTTAACTAATTTAGGATTTTCTTCTTCATTAGTTTATATGATGTATAAAGCAGTAGCAGATGATGATAAAGAAGCATTATCTGCAATGCTAAATTATTTTAAAAAAGTTCATAGGATAGTGGGAAGTATTATTTTAATTATGGGATTGGCATTATTGCCTTTCTTAAATTTATTTGTTAAAGGTGAGGTTCCAAGTGATTTAAATCTTCACATATTATTTGTAATATTTTTATTAGAAGTTGTGTTTGATTATATACTATTTTCATATAATACTTCTTTATTTACAGCATATCAGAGAGAAGATATTACATTAAAGATTCAAACTGTAAGATATATTTTTCAATATATAATACAAGCTTTAATTTTAGTGGTGTTTAAAAATTATTATTTATATGCTATATTTTTACCTATAATGGTAATTTTAAATAGCATAGGTTATCAAATAAAAGCTAGAAAAGAATATCCTGATATTATATGTAGAGGCTTATTGTCTGCAAGAGATAAACAACAAGTTTATCAAAAGGTATTTACCTTATTTGGGCATAACTTGGGAAATACATTTTTAGTAAGCGTAGATAGTATTATTATTTCGGCTTATTTAGGATTAACATCATTGTCAATTTATAGTAATTATAATTATGTGCAGACTGCTGTAAATGGATTGATTCAAGTTTTTTCGGGTGGTAGTTTATCAGCAATAGGAAATAAACTTATAACCGATACAAGAGAATCAAATTATAAATTCTTTTTAATAATGCACTATATATGGTTGGGGCTGGTAGGAATCTCAACAGCGTTTATGTTATGTTTATTTCAACCATTTATAGTAGTTTGGGCAGGACAAAAGTATTTGTTGACAAATTTTGAAATGTATTTTGTAGTTTTATATTTTTATGCGTGGGTGTTTAGAGTTATGACTTTAACATATAGAAATGCAGCCGGACTATGGACTAAAGATTGGTTAAAGCCATATATTGGAATGATAATTAATGTTGTAGGCAGTATCTGGATGATACAAGCAACTCAAAGTATAATAGGTGTACTTGTACCGACTATATTTGTTTTTTTCTTCATATATTTTCCATGGGAAGCGTATGTTGTTATAAAATACAAATTTAATACGAAAGGAATTGAGTTTTTTAGTAAGATTGTTTATTTGATTTTTGTTACATTAATTGGATGTTTATTATCTTATTATATTTCAATTAATTTATTTTACGTAAATAATTTTAGATCTTTTGTATTGAGATTTTTTATTGTTTTATTGGTTTTTCCTATTATTTGGATTTTAACAACATTTAGGATGAGTGAATTTAAGTATATTATACAGAGGATAATGATTTTTGTAAAAAGTAAATTATTAAAATAAGGAGTTAGTTTTTGTTTATGAAATTTATATCAGATTTTTATTTTATGATAGATAGTTTATATTATAAAATTTCGAGTGTGTTTTCAAAGAATAATTTAAGAAGAATGTCATATTTGGGAGCATTTTTATTATCATTGCAGTTTATATTGAATAATATGAGCTTTTTGTGGTTGTTTACAGAGGGCATAGGTATTTTAAATAAATCCGTAGGATTTATTTGGGAATTTACGTTTTCAATATTTTTTATATTAATGTTTTTAATTTTATTTAAGGAAAAAAATGAAAAAGTTGAAATAAAATTAAAAAATTTTAATTTTTGGATAGTGTTACCTTTGACAATTTTTTCTATTTTTTGGACATTGTCTTCATTTACAGCAGGTTTTGGTAGACTTAAATTGACACTTATTATTATATTTTTAATTAATCCTGTAATTTTTAGATTAAGTAATCTTAACGAATTTAAAAATATAGTAAATAGATTTATTTATTCAAATATGATTTTGGCATTTGTTTATTACTTGTTATCAATTATATGGATGCCATATGCAGGAATAAGATACCATGCATTATCTTTTAATCCAGCAGCTGTTGCTGTATTGTCATTAAATTTTATAATTTGTGCATTATACTTAAGTTATATTTCAGATAAGTTTTTAGTTAAATTATATTCGAATTTTATTGTAGGTATTTCTATAGCCATGATTCTATTGACAGAAACTAGGACGATAATAGTTGTTTTAGCAGTGTTATTATTCTTTTACTATACATATATAATTATGGTTAAAGGTAAAAAACAAATTTTAAAACAAATAATAAATATTTTATATGTATTATTTATTACGTTAATGTTTGTATTATTTATGAATAAAGTAAATTCAATTGATACATATAGAAGTAAATCAGATTTTAAAAATAATTTTTATTATAAAGCTATAACTATTCTTAATAAGAAGAAAGTTCCTTTATTTTATAAGGCAGATAAAGAGGAAGAAAAGAAGACGAATGTTTTTAAATTGTTTGATAGATTTAGCATAGAAGATGAAAAAAAAGAAAAAGAAGATGTTAATGGTATTTTGAGTGGAAGATTAAAAATTTGGAAAGATTATATAAAAAGACTTGGAGTATTGGGTCAAAGAGAGTTGGATAGAGATTATAAGAGACAAAATAATATTCCGGTTCATGCACATAATATATACTTACAGCTATCATATGACGCAGGTATTATTGCAGGATTATCAATACTTATTTTGAGTATATATTTATCGATTAAAACTGTGATAATTTACTTTTCTAGAAATGATGATAAATTAGGACTTTTATTGGGATTAACAACAATTTCTTATGTATTGAGAGGATTAGTTGAAGCAAGTTATTCTCCACTTTATTATAATATAGGATTTATATTATTAATTGCCATAATGCCTTTTATGGTTAAATTAAATAAGGATAAATAAAAGCGAAACATAATTAAATGAACTGGCCAGAAATTTATGTTTAAATACAAATTTTTAGCAGGTCAGTTCATTTAAGAGTGTTTCGCTTTTTAATAATTTTTTTCAAAGTTTATTAATTTTACACTATGAGTCTCTCTTTTTTCAACAGGAGGAATCTCCATATATTCTCCATAATAGGTTTTTAAGTGTTCATCATAATTATTGGGAACTGGAAATTCATAGTCTTCAAATTTTAATGTTTTTGTTGGGAAAATATTATTTTCATAAAAATAGTATGGATCATTAAAACTTAAACAAGCTAATTTTTTATTATTATATGATTCATTAGCATACTTTGTAAATTCATTATTAATTTTTTCATCAAAAATTTTTGCAGGTATAAACATAAATAAGATTCTTGCTAATTTCTTTTTTAGCCACCCTATTATAAAAGATGAAGAAAAAGTAGGTTTTTTATTTACTGTTGGAACATATTTTCTAATACCTTGTCTATTAAGTTTTATGCATTTTTCAACGTATTTTTCAGTATTTTCTAATGGTAATGTGTCAAATATGAAAACATCTACATATATTCCATGATGCATATTTAATCCTCTAAATGCCCATTCAACGAATGATGTATTATTTTTTCTTACTTTTGCATAAAAAAGAGGATATTTTTTATCTGTGTTTTTAGTTTGTAGAAAATATTCATTTCCAAAATCTTTTTGAGCAACTTTTAAAAATTTTTCATAATCTTCCCTTAACATTGCAATATCAATGTCATCATCCCATGGGATAAATCCTTTATGTCTTACGGCTCCTAAAAGAGTACCGGAATCAATCCAATATTTTATATTGTGTTTTTTACACACTTCATCTATCTTTTTTAATATTTCTAGTTCAATTTTTTGAAGTTTTGTCATTTTATGCATAATTAAGCCCTCTTTATAATATGTTATATAGATTATTATAGTTTACATATAATTCAATATCAATAATAAATATATTCTAATCATTAATTTTACAACATTTTTTCAATTTGATATAATTGTAAGTATATTAATAATAGAAAGTGTAAGGATATGGATATAAATAACGAATATGGAATAAAAGATATTCAAGAGAAATTATTAGAAATTTTAAGATATTTTGATAAATTTTGTAAGGAAAATAATTTAAAATATGTATTAGCAGGAGGGACCCTTTTAGGAGCAGTTAGAAATAAGGGGATTATTCCTTGGGATGATGATTTAGATGTATTTATGTTAAGAGAAGATTATGAAAGGTTAATTAAAATTTGGGATGAAAAAGCTGACACGAAAAATTATTCATGCTTAAGATCAAATGATAAGTATAATATACATCATGCAGCTACGGAAATTAAAGACAACAATACTACATTTATCAATAATCATAGCAAAGATTTAGATATAAATCACGGATTAATGATAGATGTTATTCCTTTGGATAATATACCTTCAAGCAAATTTAAGAGGATATATCAAAAAATCAATGCGTTCATATTTTCATGTTATAATTTTCAACGATTACCTAATCATAAAAGTAAATTGATTTATTATATGACATATATTGCATTGAAGCTTGTTCCATCATTTAAGTTGAAATATAAAATATGGAAAAAAGCTGAGGACAATATGATAAGAGCTGGAAAAATAAATGATGGTATGATAGCGTCGATTATTGAAGGACCTACTATTATGAATCAAATTTTTCCAAGGGATTGGGTTGAGAATCCTGAATATTTAGAATTTGAAGACATGGTGGTGCCTGTTCCTAGGGATTATCATTCTTGGTTAGAGATGTCTTACGGTGAATATATGATTCCACCTAAAAAAGAAGATAGGGTTTTGAGACATGATATATTTTTTTATGATATGAACACGCCATATAAAAAATATAGGGGGATTAAATACTTTACTAAGGGGGAAAAATGTTAAAAAAAATAAAAAACGCTTTTTCAACAAGAAAAGCACTTCAAGTGAGTCCTCCAACAGATATTGTTAGAGAACTTTCTGATGATGAACTAAAACAGTTACAAAATTGTTTTTTAGAAATCTTAAAGGATATAGATAAGGTATGTGAGGAAAATAATATAACTTATATGGCTGCAGGCGGGACAGCATTGGGAGCTATAAGACATGATGGTTTTATTCCTTGGGATGATGATGTGGACATATTGATGCCTACTTCTGATTTGAAAAGATTTTTAAGGATATTTGATGAAAAATTAGGAGATAAATATGAAATAACCTCTCCAAATTCTAAATATCAAATTGAAAGTATGATTACAGCTGTTTATAAAAAAAATACATTAAAGGCATCATTTGGGGCGTATAATACACCATTTCCAAAGGGTGTACATATAGATATTTTTCCAATAGTTACAGTTCCGGAAAATGGATTTATAAGAAGAATTAAAGGAATTACTTCTTTATTTTTACAGTATATTGCTGTTTCATCAATATTTTATAAATATAGAAGTGAAGAAAAAAAGAAATTTTTTTATCAAACATCAGCTGGAAAATTTAATTACAGACTAAGAATTCTAATAGGATTTTTATTTTCATTTAGAAAATATGAAAAATGGGCTAATTTATATGATAATTTTGTAAAAGGTCCAAGAAAATCAAATTTATGGGCTGTTCCAACAGATATAGGACATTATTTTGGACATATTATGCCAAAAGATGTATATTATCCTCCGGTAAAA
Organism: Helcococcus sp. KG196; assembly: GCF_046035495.1. Lineage (NCBI taxonomy): Bacteria > Bacillati > Bacillota > Tissierellia > Tissierellales > Peptoniphilaceae > Helcococcus > Helcococcus sp. KG196. The sequence goes on along the minus strand of NZ_JBFNFI010000010.1, from coordinate 2,891 downwards.
ATGAAATTTGAGGACATGATGATAAATGTACCTCATAATATTGATGAATATTTAAAAAATCAATATGGAGATTATATGATAATTCCTCCTGTTGAAGATAGAGAAAAACATTATTCGGTTGGTTTTAGTTTAAATGTTGAAGAAGATTTGAAAAAGGGAAAAGATATTTATAGTTAGGAGAAAATATGGAATATCCAATAGATATTGTAATACCATGGGTTAATGGATCTGATGAGGAATGGCTAAAAGAAAAGAGAAAATATACACCTCTAAAATCTTCAGATAATAATATTGCGAGATATAGAGAATGGGAAACTTTTAGATATGTTTTTAGAGGCATAGAAAAGAATATGCCATGGGTTAGAAAGATACATTTTTTAACTTGGGGGCACACTCCAAAATGGCTTAACGTAAATCATCCAAAATTAAACATTGTAAATCATAAAAAATTTATACCAAATGAATATTTACCTATGTATAGTGCAAATGTAATAGAGGTTAATTTACATAGAATTCCAGGTTTGAGTGAGCACTTTATATATTTTAATGATGATGTTTATCCGATAAAAAGTTTAGAAAGAGAAGACTTTTTTATAAATGGATTGCCATGTGATACAGCAGTTTTGGGAGCTGTAAAAAATGATAGTCAGGAAAATTTTATGCCTTATATAATGTTAAATTGTTTAGGGGTTATAAATGATTATTTTAATCAAAGAGATGTAATTAAAGGTAAATTAAGTAATTGGTTTAATGCTAAGTATGGAAAATATAATCTTAATAATTTATATTTGTTGCCATGGAGTAATTTTTTAGGATTTAGAAATTTTCATACAGCCCATAGTTTCTTAAAGTCTACTTTTGAAGAATTGTGGGAAGAGATACCGGATGCATTGGAAAATACATGTAAAAACAGATTTAGAGATAAGATGGATTTTAATCAATATATATTTAGATATTGGCAATTAGCTAAAAATCAGTTTGTTCCCAAAAAACCGGATTCATCTTATGTAAATGTCGGAAAAGTGTCAAGAAATGATTTAGAAGATATAATATTAGGTAAAAAATACAAAATAGCATGTATAAATGACGATCCAGGAGATTTTGATTTAGATAAAAAAAATAAAGAGTTAGAAGAATTGTTAATTAAATTATTTCCAAAAAAATCTAAATTTGAAATATAAAAAATTTAATAATTGAAAGAGGAGAAGAAAATGAAAAATAAAATTAAAAATATGTTGTTTATTATAAGTTTGATAGTTACAATTGTATTATTAAGTAATGTATCACAAGCTCATCCCGGGAAATTAGATAGTAATAATGGACATTATTGTCGGACAAACTGTGAACGTTGGGGGTTAAAATATGGAGAATATCATAAGCATACAAAAGATGGAGGTTATTATAATTCTAAAGGTCAACGTTTTACTAAAGATGGGAAATTAGTTAATTCTGAATTAATTAAAAATTCATGGAGTAAAGTAGGAGAAAGCTGGTATTACCTTAATGAAAATGGAGAAAAAGTTACAGGTTGGGAAAAAGTATCAGGAAAATGGTATTACTTAAAATCAACAGGAGAAATGGCAACAGGTTGGGAAGAAGTATCAGGAAAATGGTATTACCTAAAATCAACAGGAGAAATGGCAACAGGTTGGGAAGAAGTATCAGGAAAATGGTATTACCTAAAATCAACAGGAGAAATGGCAACAGGCTGGGAAAAAGTATCAGGAAAATGGTATTACCTAAAATCAACAGGAGAAATGGCAACAGGCTGGGAAAAAGTATCAGGAAAATGGTATTACCTAAAATCAACAGGAGAAATGGCAACAGGTTGGGAAGAGGTATCAGGTTATTGGTATTTTTTAGATAGAACAAATGGAGATATGAAAACTGGTATATTTTATGCTGATGGTAAAAAATACCAAGCAGATTCATCAGGTAGATATTTGAGAGTTGAAGAATCAAAAACTCCAGCACCAGGAAATCAAACACCAACAATTACTTTTGGAGATATTACTTGGGACTTAGTAAGAACACGTACTCAAGCTGAATTAGACAACCTAGAAGTAGGACTTGGTGTCAGCACAAACATTGAAGGTAAGGTACACGGAGATGGCAGAGTAATTATGGGAAGCAATCACGCAGACACTTGGGTAGGAACATTCCATGATGGTATTAATAGCATTAAAATTAAAGATACTAGAGGCGAAACCAGAACTTATGTATTAATAGACCAAAAAATTAACAGACTAGTTGATGAAATTTATGACATAGGCTGGGACATAGTAAAAAAAGGTGGAGACTTAGTGATTATAATAACTTGTATGCCAGATTCTTATGATGGTCAAAGAGAAGCTCTTTGGGTTTACAAAATGCAGTAAGAAAAATATTAAACAGTATGTTGGAAGACATACTGTTTTTTTGGTATGACGGGCATGCCGTCAGTCTGTGGTGAAAGTCCACAAGAGGTGTAGTTGCCGACGAACTCCATAGTGATTCCCAAGGTTTGCATCGTGAGGTGTAGGCGAGAAGAAGGGATAGCAAAATCGTAGCCTGACGAACAGAAACCTAATAATAAGGCTTGCATAGCGGGTAAGCGAGCCATGAGTTGTGAAGCCCTAAAGGCAAACGTAACCTATGCAAGTAGATTAGGCAGGTAGACGAGGAAAGACTGAAGACTTATCCCGTGAGGTCTCACAGACGGTCATTAGCAGTGGTAACAACTAACTGTGAGAAGTCAGCCGAAGCCATAGTAGTGATGAAGTTTCTGTAATGGAAACGTAGCGAAAGGCTGAACAATTCAAAGAGTCAACTTGACTTGCCAAAGTAACCGCTCATACCCGACTAGAATGGAAGTAGCAAAGACGTAATGGAGCGAACATTCATAAGAGATA
>NZ_JBFNFI010000009.1:0-75558 GCF_046035495.1 Helcococcus sp. KG196 | reverse complement strand
TAGAGATATATTAGAAGAGTTGTGGAGCAAAGGAAGAGGAAAAAATAAAAAAAGAATGGGATATGCTAATCCTAAAAGACTTCAACCAGATCCTAATACTGGATTAGCTGCAATAGCTGGATATATGATTAAACAACCTACCAACAAGAGAAGATGGAGCAGTAGCCAAAATCTTGAAAGACCATATTCAAGAACAAATGACTATAAATACTCCAGGAAAAAAATTCAATCAATAGTAGGAAATCAAAAAGATTTATCGTATTGGGAAGAACAATATCCAGGATATTACATTGCAGATAAAGAAAATGGATATGAAGAGGTGCATAGTGACTTATTAGGCTGGAGCATATATCTCAAGTTAAGAAAAAAGGAATAAAAAAGTTATCCACATAGAACGATAAACAAAAGTTATCCACATTTAAATTTTTAAAAAAAGTTATCCACATGAAAAGAAAGGGAATAAAATGACGGAATTAACAATAACAGAATATACAATAATAGGATTTTTAGTATTTATAATATTAGGATTAATAAAATTATATTTAGATACTGAAGAAAATAAAAGTGAAATAAGAAGATTAAAGTTTACAACTAGTATGAATTTAGAAAGAACTTGCAATATAATGAAATCTTTATCTAAAAAGGAACAAAATCAAAGTACGGAAAACAAAGTAACACATTTTGTTAAATTAAGAGAAGGAGAAAGTATAAAAATATACAATGCTACAGATTGGGGATATATTAAAGATTTATTAATAAAAAAAGTAAATTTTGAAGAAAAATAAAAAAGTTATCTACAGTTAATTAAAGGAGATTAAAAATGACAGTTAAAGAAAAAGCTTTAGCTAAAATGCTTGAAGAGATGAATAAAGAACATTCATCTACAGAAGATGTAATACATAACTATTTATGTGAGCAGGAAGATGAAAAGCTATTTTTAGGAATACTTAAAGAAGATAGGACGATAAAAGGATCTATTGAATACTGCTCTGGAAAAGCAAAAAAAATCGCAAAAAGCAGCAGATCAATAATGATAGATAATGATACTGTATATAAATGGGTTAGAGAATATTTTATAAAAGACAAGATAAATCAATCAAATGTAAAAGCTGATGTGTCAGTAAATGATACAAAAATTAAAGAAAATAAAAAAGACAATAATAAAGATGTTAAAAATTCAACCAAAGAAGAGATTAAATCAGAAATTAAGAAAGAAAATAAAAATAAGGATATTTTCAGAATTAAAGACCAGGAATTTGAGCAAGTGAGGATGTTCTAATGAGTGATAAAAAGAAGATAACTGCAAATCAATATATAAATAAGAGAATTAAACCAGGTAAAGAATTTTTTAGTTGGTGTAAATCACAAATACCAACTATAACATTTAAGAGCAAAAATAAAATAATATCTTCTAATAGAAAAAATTGTTATGAAACATTTAAAAGATTAACAGTAAACACTCATTTAAATTTTTTTGAAAAAAAGCATTTTTTTGCAATCATAATTGTTAATGAACAAAGGATAGAAATACAAACTTATGAATTTGATTCAATTTATAATAAAGGAATCCAAAGTATTGAGTATGAATTAGTGAATTATGAATTATATCAAAATAATGAGCATATAAAAGTAACTAAAGATTATTTTTATAATTACCAAGCAAAAAGAAAAAATTATATTTTTGGATTAACCCCAATTTATGGAGGAATAATGAATGGTTACTATACAAATGTAAAGTTTTATCCAAATAATTTTGAAGAAAAAATAAAAGAAATATCAGAATTAAGATATCTAAATTTAGAGTTAGATAGATTTAGAATTAATGTTCATAACATTGGCCATTTATATAAATATCGAAATCAAATAGAATATTTACAAAAAATAAATTGTAATAAAATTGCTGAAGATATTATAAGAATGAATGCAAATTATGATATGAGAGTTATCACAAAAAAATGGCTTAAAGAAAACAAAAGCTTATTAAAAAATACTGATAAAGACTTTAATTATTTATTATTAGAAAAAAATATAAAAATATTAAAAGGAAAAATAATACCAGGTATTGAAGACATCTTAAATTATAAAGATTTATCTAAAATACCAGATGTTATAGGTATAGTTAAATTTCAAAATTGGGCAATAAAAAATAATATCAATAAATCAATGTATTTTGATTACTTAAATCTACTAAAAGAATTAGATATAGAAGTTAATAAAGATAATGTAACACCAAATGACTTACAAAAAGAACATGATAGGTTAGTTAAAGTATTTAATAGAATGAAAAAGAAAAAAGAAGATATAGAATTTAAGAATAGTATATCTAAACAGAAGAGATTATCAAAAAAAATAGATAACTTTGCATTTATACTTCCAAAAAACTCAAGAGAAGTACTAAAAGAAGGACAAAATTTACATCATTGCGTAGGTAGTTATGTAGAAAGAATATTAAAAGGAAAAACAATGATTATATTTATGAGATATATAAACAACATTAATAAGTCTTTATATACAATAGAATTTAACAACAATAAAATTCAACAAATAAGAGGTAAGAATAATCAAAATCCTGATGAAGAAGTATTAAAGGTAGCAAAAAAATGGGAAAAGTTAGTTACTACAAAATAAAGGAGAAAAAATGAATAATGTTGTATTAATGGGAAGATTAACGAGAACCCCCGAGCTAAGATATTTACAAGGAAGCAATAAAGCATATATAAGACTTAATATAGCTGTAGAAAAAAACTTATCAAAAGATAAAAAACAAGAGTTGGAATCAAAAGGAATGCCAACTGCTGATTTTATTAATTGTGTAGGCTGGGGAACATTAGCAGAAAATATTGCTAAATTTTTAGACAAAGGCTCAAGAATTATAATTAACGGGTCAATTCAAACTGGATCATACGAAAAAGACGGCCAAAAAATATATACAACAGATGTGTTAGCTAACAATGTAGAGTTTATTGATTGGAAAAATTCTAATAACGGAATAGACCAAACTCAAGGCTATAAAGATTATCATAACCAAACTGATAGTTTTGAATATACAGCAGAATATAATCCAGTTGACGATAATAGAATACCATTTTAAAAGGAACAGTTGCAGGACAAAGACTAAAAACAATTGAAGAAATGTCAGAACTGATTAAAGCTATGTGTAAAGATGATTTATCTATGATTAAAGATAGCATAGGAGATGTATATGTAACTTTAGTAATATGAATATTGCTACACACAAAAGACGAAGAAAAAACATTATATTTATTTGACAGATTAGAAAGAGCTAAGAGTAATTATATTAAATTTGAATGTGATGGAGACATTGATAATGTTAAAGACTTTTGTGGTAATGATGAAATAAAATGGTTAAATGGTGTTTCGTTTGAATTAAATAGAATATCAGAAAATGAAATACCTGAAATATATGAATTTAATAATTTTAGCATATTAGGATTTATTATTTCGTTTTATGCGATAAAAAGAGATACAACATTAAGAGAATGTGTAGAACTTGCATATAATGAAATATCAAAAAGAAAAGGCAAGATGATTAATGGAATATTTGTTAAGGAAGAGGATTTGAAAGAGGAAATATAATGAATATAAAGATAAGTGAAAAAGAATTATTAGAAGTATTGTTGTATTACACCCCAAAAGTATTATCAAATACGAAAGCATATGAAATATGTAATGATATAAAAAGCTATGGAGAAAAGATTAAAGAGAAATACTATATTGATGATATAGAATTGGAAAATATTTTGTATAAGTATTATCCAAGAGTATCACACAAAAATGCTGGAAGAATTATAAGAGATATAAAAAGGAAATCGGAGGTGATTGAATAATGAAAAATTATATAAACACATCTGATGAAATGTTTAAGCCTATACTAAACACTTTAGATAATCATATAAAAAAAGCATTAATTCAGATAAATTCAGAAAATTTTGATGAAGCAACAATAACATTAAAGTTAAAGTTATCAGTTACTGAAAAAGATACTTTTGTAGGAGAAAATGTTGTTAGCTATAAAGAGCCAAAAATAACATTTGACACAAATACAAAATTATCACATAACTATCAAGATACATATAGATTAACATTCAAAGACTGTGAATTAGTTAAAATCGGAAATGAATTTGGAATAGTTAAAGTAAAAAACAATCAATTAGATATGCTGGATGAATGATGAAATTAATTATTCCACATAGGTTACCAGGATTAAATGAAATTATATATCAAGCAAGAGGAAATAAAATAATAAGTAATGCACAAAAAAAGAAGTATACAGAATTAGTGGCTTGGTATTGTAAGATTTACAAAATTAAAAAATTAAATCAAAAAGCAGATTTTATTTTTTCCTGGTATTGCCAAAATAAAAAAAGAGATAAAGACAATATAATGGCAGGACAAAAATTTATATTTGATGGACTTCAATCAGCTGGAGTTATTAAAAATGACGGTTGGAAAGAGATAGGAAATATAAGTCATAAATTTTATATCGATAAGGAAAATGAAAGAGTTGAAATTGAAATAGTAGAGGTAAATCAATGAGGAGTATACAAGACTTATTAGATGAATTAGAAGATCTAGCATGGAATCATGCAGATAGTTATAGAATAAAGGAAATCAGAAATAAAATAGATTATTGGATACAAAAAAATATTATTGAGGTAAAAAATGAAAAAGAAGCAAAAGGAAAGAATGATTAAGTTACAACAAGCACTTAATCACAACGCAAAAGAAGGAATTAAAAAAGAAGCTGTAGATGTAAGTTTAGCAATAATGTTTTATATAAGTATATTAGTTTTAAGAGATAAGTACGGATTTGGCAAAAAGAGATTAGGAGACTTTATGGAACATGCTTCAACACTTATAAAAGATATGAGTATTGGACTACTAGACTTCAAAGATATAAGAGATACTGTACTTGAAGAAACGGGGGTAGAAATAAAACTTCCTGAAAGGAAATGGCTATGATTGTAAAATTTACACTTTTAACTAAAAAAGGATATTTAAAGCAAAGTATAAGAGGTACATATGCACCTACTATATTAGATAATGCCACTCTATACTCATCACTTGCACAAGCTGAATTTCATAAGACAAAGGCTGCAAGAATGTATAAAGATATTCAAATAAAAAAAATCATAGAAAAAATTGAGGTTAAATAATGAATCGATTAGAAAACAACAAAAAATTTTATTTTTTAGAAAAACAAGCACGAGAATTAGAGATAAAAGGCAAACATAATTGGAATGGAGAAGAAGTTCAAGAATATATATCAATACAAAGAGAAATAAAGGATATAAGAAACTATGAGAGACTATCAAAGAAAAAAGCATACGAAATACATAATAGATAGAGTCGTATACCAAAAAACTATCTGGGTAATTAGAGACTACTACAGACTAAAAGATATATGTGATAGCTTAATAGAAGAATCTCCAGAGCCTAACTTTAATAAAGTACAATCAACAAATAAAATAACAAATCAAACAGAAAATATAGTAATGAAAAGAGATAAGTATATTACTCAAGTTAAAGTGATAGAAAATGCACTATTAAGCATTCCTGAAGAATACAGAAAAGGAATTTGGAACAATATAATGTACAATGCAGCATATCCTATATATGCAGATAGATCAACATATGGTAGATGGAAAAGTAAATTCATATATCAAGTTGCAAAAGATTTAGAAATATTTTAATAAAATTTAATAAAATAAAAAAAGTTGCAACACCAGGGAAAAATAAAGGTGCTATACTAGTATTGTAAAAATATAGACAATATAATACAACAATTTTTCGGGCAACTTCTGCTACCTTCATGTTTTACTCCATTTAATAATTTTGATTACACAGATTAGAGAAGTTGTCTTTTTTGTGTCTATTTTTTATACCCCTTATAATAAAAACACTCATAGGGAGGTATTTAAAATATGTGCCTAGGGGATTAAAAATACCCGAGGGGATAAATATCAACGGAGAGAATCATGCCTATAAAAAGACCTGAAAGGACTGGTAGCCATAGAGCTGTATATGAATCAAATAAAAAGAAAATATTAAAAACACAAGATATATGTGGAATATGTGGGAAGCCAGTTGATAAGTCTCTTAAATATCCTGATCCAATGTGTGCTGTAATAGATCATATTTTACCAATCGCAAAAGGCGGGCACCCGTCAGATATTAAGAATTTACAAATAGCTCATCATTATTGTAACAGGCAGAAAAGTGATAAGTTATTTGCTTCAGATAATTTAAAAAACAATAAAAAAAATGTAGAAATATTAGGTAATAGACACTTACCACATAGTGTAGATTGGTTATCATATAAAGCCTTAAATTGAGTTTTAAAAGACTTTATATAATAGGGGTACACCCCCTCCCCCTTACACCAAATGACCTTCCCCGCCCTTACTGTACATTTTTCTCGCTGAATAAATTAAAGGAGATACCATGGAACAAAATAAGCGATATGAAAAGCTTGAATATTTAAGAAAAAAATTAAAAACTTTTGAAAAAAGAGCTATGCAAAGATATGCTCAATATGATGTAAAATACTTTGACTATGATATAGGATTTGTCATTCCTAGACACATAAGAGATAGATATAGAGCAAGTTTAGGTTGGACAACAAAAGCTGTAGATTCTCTTGCAGACAGATTGGTGTTCAGAGAAATTAAAGACAGCATATATAATATTAACGATATATTTAGAACAAATAACCCAGATATATTATTCGATAGTGCTATACTTAATGCATTAATTTCATCTTGTAGTTTTATTTATATCTCAAAAGATGAAAGAGATTCAATTAGGTTACAAGTAATTGAATCATTAAATGCTACAGGGGTTATTGATCCTATAACAGGGTTACTTAAAGAGGGATATGCAGTGTTAGATAGAGATAAGAAAAATAAGCCTATTTTAGAAGCGTTTTTTGAACCTTATGTGACAACAATAATATCTAAAAATGAAGATGAAGATGAAAATATTCAAGAGATAAGACATAAAGTTCCTTATCCACTACTTGTACCAATACTTCACAGACCAGATGCGGTAAGACCATTTGGAAGAAGTAGGATTACTAAATCATGTGAGTATTGGCAAAAATATGCTAAAAGGACTTTAGAAAGGGCTGATATTACAGCTGAATTTTATTCATTTCCACAAAAATATGTAACTGGGTTGAGTAACAATGCTGAACAATTAGACAGTTGGAGAGCAACTATTGCATCCATGTTATCATTTGAAAAAGATGAAGATGGAGATTCACCAAAATTAGGGCAATTTACAACACCATCAATGAGTCCTTTTGTAGAGCAATTAAGAATGGCTGCTAGTGGTTTCGCTGGGGAAACAGGACTTACCTTAGATGACTTAGGATTTATTTCGGATAATCCATCAAGTGCTGAAGCAATTAAAGCAAGTCATGAAACTTTAAGAGTAATGGCTGAAAAAGCACAAAGAGGATTCGGGAGTGGATTCTTAAATGTAGGATATTTATCAGTTTGTCTTAGAGATGAACTAGAGTATAGACGTGAAGCATTTACTCATTTAGAAATGAAATGGGAGCCAATCTTTAGGCCTGACGCTTCAACAATATCACTTGTAGGAGATGGTGCAATAAAGATTAATCAAGCAATGCCAGGGTATATTAATAATGAAGTGTTGAGAGATTTAACGGGAATAAGAGGTGCAACAAATGAATGATATTGCACCTGAACTACTTGAGAAAATCAAAAAAGAATTTGATGAAAATTTACAAAATAATCAACTTGTAAAAGATTTAGAAAGTATTCTAGAAGCTAAATTGTCAAATTATCAAGATGCAAATGATTATGCAGTAGAATTAGGAAATGCATTATCTGAAGCTTTTAAAAGTGTATTATCGTCTGATGTACTACCAGATGGAAAAATGTATTTTAATATAGCTGAAAGAATTATAAACGATAGACTAAAAGCAAATTACAATCTAATTTCAGATTATGCAGTTGAAACTCAAACAGCATTAAATAATCAAGCAAAATTAAACATAAATGGGATTAAGCCAAAAATAAATCAATCAAGAATAGATGGAATAATCGAAAGATTATCAAATGAAGATAATTTCGACAGCATATCTTGGATATTAGGTGAACCAGTGAAGAATTTTAGTCAATCAATTGTAGATGATACAATAAAAACTAATGTAGATCATCACTATAAAATGGGATTGAAGCCAAAAATAATAAGGACAGAAGTTGGAAATTGTTGTGACTGGTGTAAAAGTGTAGTCGGTAAATATGATTATCCTAATGTTCCAAAAGATATCTATAAAAGACATAGATATTGTAGGTGTACAGTAGATTATTATTCAGGAGATGGAAGGAAGCAGAATGTTCATTCTAAAAAGTGGTATGATCCTGAAAAAGATGATAAAATAGAAATAAGAAAAAGACATAATATTCAAATAAAAGATATAAATAGAAAAGATGATAGAGAACAATATAAAAAATATATGGATATATTGGGCGAAGATAGAATGCCTAAATCTTTATCAGCATTTCAGAATTTGAAATATGATAACCCAGTAGAGTATGAAAAATTAAAAGACCATGTATTTATTCAAAATAATTTTAATAAAGGTATATGGAAAGATGAAATTAATATAGACAAACAAAAAAGACATATACAATCTACTGCAGGGGAATATAAAAGTTATTTTTATGATGACGTAGATGTGGAAAAGTTATATAATGAATATAAAATGACTGGAAGATTTAGACAAATCAAAGGTGATATTAAAAATCATGAAATAGTTGATTTTAAGGAATCAATAAATTTAGGAATTGATATATATTCGGGTAATATTGCTAATGGAATGACAATTCATTATTCAAAAACTGGATCACATTTAATTCCAACTTATCATAGAGAGGAGTAAAAATGAAATTACTAAACTATAACAATAAATATGTTAAATTAATAGATGTAGATAATAATAAATTTATTGGTATGGCTTATTATATGGATGCAGAAACCAATGAATCGGAAGAAGATATATTAGATATAAAAACTAAAGATGGTATGTATTATGGCTTCTATGAGTCAGATATTAAATCAATAGAAATACTAGAATAAAGCACAACTAACTAAAATGTTAGAGGTGCTTTTTTAATTAAAAAAATTGACCTAAGCAAGTCATAAAACTGCTTTATCAGATTGAAAGGGGATAAAATGGTTAAAATAGGGAATCAAAATCCTACTCAATCGGTAATATTGCCGTATAAAGTAAGTTTATATGAAGAATCTATAAAACTATATGAAAAATCAGAAAGGACTGCTTTACCATGGCAAAAAGGTTTAATGAAGCACATATTAGCTATAAATGATGATGGGTTATGGACTCACACTAAAGTAGGATATTCACTACCTCGAAGAAATGGTAAAAACGAAATTGTAATAATGCGTGAGTTATACGGACTCATGAAAGGTGAACAAATACTACATACAGCTCATAGAACTTCAACTTCATCATCTGCATGGAATAAATTGGTAAAAGTTATTATAAATGCTGGATATATAGAGGGAGAAGATTTTAGAAAGCTTGCACAAAAAGGACTTGAGGTTATTGAATTTTTTGCAACTGGTGGGAAAATATCATTTAGGACAAGGACATCTACAGGTGGACTTGGGGAAGGTTTTGATTTACTTATAATTGATGAAGCTCAAGAATATACTGAAGATCAAGAGTCAGCACTTAAATATGTAGTTACAGACAGTAAGAATCCTCAAACTTTATTTTGCGGGACGCCACCAACAATGGTGTCAAGTGGTACAGTATTTCTTAACATGAGAAATAAAGCACTTGAGGGAAACAGCAAAAATACAATGTGGGCTGAATGGGGTGTTGATAATGAATCAGACTGTAACGACCGTGAGTTATGGTATTTGACTAATCCATCTTTAGGATTTCACTTAAAAGAAAGAGCGATTGAGGATGAAGTTGGAGAAGATAAGATTGACTTTAACATTCAAAGACTTGGCCTTTGGATTAAATATAATCAAAAGTCAGCAATAACAGAAATTGATTGGGATAAGCTTAGAGTATTATCTATACCTATGTTAATTGGAAAATTAAATGTAGGGATAAAATATGGTAAAGATGGAACTAATGTAGCTTTAAGTATAGCTGTTAAAACATTAAGTGATAAGATATTTATTGAATCAATTGATTGTGTAAATGTAAGAAATGGTAATAGATGGATATTGGATTTTCTAAAATTCGCAGATATAGAATCAATTGTGGTTGATGGAGCTAATGGACAGAGTATATTGAATAATCAAATTAAAGAATTAAAAATAAATGCGAAAGTTATACTACCAAAAGTATCAGATGTAATCAATGCAAATGCAAAATGGGAGCAAGCGATATATCAAAAAAATATATGTCATAATAATCAAGATTCATTAAGAGCGGTCGTAACTAACTGTGAAAAGAGACCCATAGGAAGTCAAGGGGGATTTGGTTATAAAAGTCAATATGAAGATAGAGATATATCACTTATGGACAGTGCAATATTAGCATATTGGATATGTTCGGAAATTAAACCTAAAAAAATTCAAAGAATACGATATTAACACCAGCACAATAAAAGTGTTGGTTTTTTAATATAAAAAATTACCGATAACCCCGGGTAAAGGGTGAGAAAGGAAGAAAAATGTCAGAATTTAAAGTAATAGAAACTCAAGAAGAATTAGATAAGATTATTTCTACAAGGTTAAAAAAGGAAAAAGAAAAATTCCAAAATCAAATAGACGAATTAACAACTGAAAGAGATAATTTAAAAGTTCAAATTGGAGAAAAAGACAAAGCATTAGAAGAAGGAAAAACTGGAAGCGAAGGTTTAAATAATAAAATTAAAGAGCTTGAAGGTAAATTGAGTAATTATGAAATATCAAAATTAAAAACTTCTATAGCTTTACAAAATGGTATACCGTATGACTTAGCAGACAGATTAACTGGATCTAATGAAGAAGAACTGACAAATGATGCTATTAAATTAGCAGAGTATATAGGACAGAAGACACCAATTGCTCCTTTAAAGTCAAGTGAACCTAAAGGGAGCAAGTATGAAGGAAGAAACAAAGCCTTATTAGATATGGCAAATAATTTAACGAATAGAGGAGAATAAAACATATGCCAACATTAAAAACAGGACAATTATTTAACCCAGAATTAGTAACAGAAATGTTTGATAAAGTAAAAGGACATTCAGCTTTAGCTGTATTATCAAATCAAACACCAATTCCATTTTCAGGAAGTGAAATTTTTGTATTTAACTTGGAAGGAAATGCACAAATTGTAGGAGAAGGAGAAAAGAAAGAAGCAGGAGAAGCTAAAATAACTTCAAAAACAATTAAACCAGTAAAAATTGTATATCAAACAAGAGTATCAGATGAATTTATGTACTGTGTAGAAGAAAAAAAATTGCAATACATGAATAATTTCGCAAATGGTTTTGCAGTAAAAATAGCAGAAGCGTTTGATATTGCTGCAATTCATGGATTAGAACCAAAAACATTGACGGATGCATCATTTAAAGCAAAAAATTCATTTGATGGGTTAATTACTGAAAATATAACAGTTTATGATGCAGGTAGAATTGATGAAAACTTAGAAGTGGCAGTTGAACAAGTATTATTAGGTGGGGGAGTAGTAACAGGATTAGCTTTATCACCAAATGCAGGGTCAGCATTAGGAAAAGTAAAAGTTAATAATGTAGTACAATACCCTGAATTTAGATTTGGTGGCAAACCACAAAACTTTGCAGGAATGAAACTTGACGTAAATAGAACTTTAACAATAAATGGTGGTACAGCTAAAAAAGACCATGCGATTGTAGGAGATTTTGATAAAGCATTCAAATGGGGGTATGCTGAAAATGTACCAATGGAAGTTATCGAATATGGCGACCCAGATCAAACAGGTAAAGACTTAAAAGCACACAATGAAGTATGCTTAAGAGCTGAAGCATATATTGGTTGGGGCATATTAGACGAAAAGTCATTTGCAATGGTTCAAGAAGGTTAATTATGAAATATGTCAATAAAAATACTGGTGCAATCATAGAAACATCTAGTAAATTAGCAGGAGCTTGGGTTGAATATGACCCAAGTGCCCCTGTAGAAGAAAAAAAAGATGAAGTTCAAGAGGTTGTACACGTAGAAAAAGAAGAATCCAAAAAAGATTTATCTAGTGAATATGATATGGTTACAGTCGCTGATATAAAAAAAGAACTTGACGCATTTGGAATAGAATATACTCCAAAAATGAAAAAGAAAGAGTTGTGGGATTTAATGCTAGAAAGTAGGTAGTCTATGAATAAGTTAGCTACAATAGAAGATGTTAATATCTTATTTAGACCTTTATCACCTCAAGAAAGTGAAAAAGCAGAAGCATTAATTGATGTCGTATCTAACATGTTAAGATTACATGCTGAAGAAGTAAGAATAAATTTAGATGATAAAGTAAAAAAAAATGAAGCTTATAAGAGCGTTGTAAAATCAGTTATTGTAGACATTGTATCAAGGGCTTTAATGAGTTCTACTAATTCTGAACCTATGACTCAATTTAGTCAAGCTGCACTTGGATATAGTATATCAGGAAAATACTTTAATCCAGGGGGTGGAGTATTTATCAAAAGAGATGAGTTAAAAAGGTTAGGATTAAGAAAACAAAGATATGGAGCGATAGATATATATGATGTTAATTCAAGGGATAATTGTAACTTTAATAAATAGAGTAAAAATTGGAGAGAATCCACTTGGAGAACCTATTTATGAAGAAAAAGAAATTGAAGTGCAAAACGTTTTAGTTGCTCCAGCCACAGCAAATGATTTGGTAAATGTTAATGATCTTGAAGGACGAAAGACTATATATACAATAGCAATACCTAAAGGGGATATAAACATTTGGGAAAATCAAAAAGTTAAATTCTTTAATAAAACTTGGAAAGTCATTACTGAAGCAGAAGAGGGCGTTGAAAGTATGATTCCACTTGCATGGAATAAAAAGTATAAGGTAGAAAGATATGACTAGAAAATTTAAGTTTAAATTAAATAAAAAAGGCGTGTCAAAATTACTTTTTTCTGAAGAAATGAATAGTATGTTAAATACCTATGCTAATAATATTTCAGGAAAAGCTGGTAAAGGCTATGAAGGGCAAGTTGTAAGAAGTGGAGATAGACTAAAAACTTTGGTTGTTGCTAAGACTAAATCAGCAAAAAGAGATAATAACAAAAACAACACTTTATTAAAGGTATTAAGATGATAGAAAAAATAATATTGGATAATCTAAAGCAAGGACTTAATATTCCTTGTTTTTTTATTTATCCAAAAGATGACAAAATTACAGAATTTGTAATTATAGAAAAGACAGGAAGTGGGAAAAATAATCATTTAATCAATTCGACATTTACTTTTCAATCATATTCAAAAAGCGTGTATGATGCAGTTATTTTGAATGAAAAAGTAAAAAAAGAGGTTGAAAATTTGATAAAACTTAATGAAATATCAAGAATTGAATTGAATTCAGATTACAATTTCACAGATGAAGAAAGAAAAAAGCATAGATATCAAGCAGTATTTGATATCTATCATTATTAGGAGGAAATATGGGAAACAATGTAAAAAATGTAACATTCGGAAAACCTAAAGTCGGAGGAGCTATATTTACTGCGCCACTTGCAACAGAAGCAAAACCAACAGACGCAACGACAGATTTAGACAAAGCGTTTAAAAATTTAGGCTATGTTTCAGAAGATGGCTTAGTAAATTCTAACACAGCAGAAACAGAAGACATATCCGCTTGGGGTGGAGATACAGTGTTAACTGTACAAACATCTAAACCAGATACATTCACATTTACATTAATAGAAGTGTTAAATGAAGAAGTGTTAAAGGTTGTATATGGGAATAAAAACATTGAAGGAACTTTAGAAGACGGAATAACGGTAAAAGCCAACTCAACACCACAAGAAGCTAAATTATTTGTAGTAGATATGATATTAAATGGTGGGATTCTAAAGAGAATATTTATTCCGAATGGAGTAGTATCAGAAGTTGGGGAAATAACTTATACAGACGGGGAAGCCGTTGGATATGAAACAACAGTTAAGGCCTTGCCTGACGAAAAAGGTAATACACATTATGAATATATAACGAAAGGATAATTTATGGATTTTATTAAAGGAAAATTAAAAAATGGGTTTGAATACAAAATCGATAAAGAAAGTTTTAACGATTATGAATTATTAGAATTATTTTCTGAAGTTGAAAACAACAAATTAATAATAGTTAAGATAGTTAATAAAATTTTTGGTAAGCAAAAAGAAACCTTATTAAATTTTCTAAGAGATGAAAATGGAAAAGTGTCAATAAATAGCATGGAAGAAGCCATGACTGAAATATTTACATCAGTAAAAGAAATAAAAAACTAATTTTCCTTGCTAGAATTATAAAAAAATATGAAGATGAATTAATTTGTGATTTAGCTGAATATTACAACATATACGAGTACAGAGATATGCCACCACTAAAGGTAGCTATTTTTTGTATGGGCCTAAGAGATGATAGTAGAGTTAAGCAAAAATACCAAAGTATAAATTATAACTTCAATACTTTATTACTTGCTAAAGCAACAGACTTATTATCTTTATTATGGTGGGCAAAAACTAAAGATGGAAGTAAAAATCGAAATAGACCTACCATGATAACAGAGCTACTTCAATCGAGTGAAAAAACAAATGAAAATCAAGTATTTATATCTAGTGAGGAATTTGAAAAAGAAAGAAAAAGGATTATAAAAGGAGGTGCTACATGAGTGGTACACAACTAGGCAAAGCGTATGTTCAAGTAGTTCCCACAACAAAAGGAATCTCAAATTCAATAAGTGATGCATTAGCCCCTGAGGGAGAAAAAGCTGGAAGTGCTGCAGGTTCTTTTTTAGGAAAAGGATTAGTTGGTACGATTAGTAAATTTGCAGGTGCATTGGGCATAGCTAAAGTCATAAAAGACACAATTACCGAAGGAGGTAAGCTTCAACAATCACTAGGCGGGATTGAAACTATTTACGGCAAACATTTTAAAGATGTTCAAAAAAACGCTGAAACAGCATATAAAAGAGCTAATTTATCGCAAAATGCTTATCAAGAGTTAGCTACAGGATTTGGGGCTTCTCTTCTACAAGCGACCAAAGGAAATACAGAGGCAAGTGCTAAAGCATTTGATACCATGGTTGTTGATATGGCTGATAATGCTAATAAGATGGGCACTCCTTTGGAATTAATTCAAAATGCATATAATGGCTTTGCAAAACAAAATTATACTATGCTTGATAACTTGAAGCTTGGTTATGGCGGTACTAAGCAAGAAATGATGAGACTACTTTCTGATGCTGAAAAGCTAACAGGAGTTAAATATGACATCAACAACTTAAAAGATGTAGGAGATGCAATTCATGCCGTTCAAACAAATTTGAAGATTACAGGTACAACTGCAAAGGAATCAGCAGAAACATTATCTGGATCATGGGCTACCATGGGTAGTGCGTTTACAAACTTTTTAGGTAAGTTAGCATTAGGACAGGGGGCTAATACCGCTTTTATGGAATTAGTATCAAGTGCTAAAGTATTTTTAATAGATAATCTGATTCCCATGCTTTGGAATATAGCAAAACAAATACCTGGTATTTTTATAACAGCAATCACTGAAGGAATACCATTTTTGATACAAACGGGAATAGATTTAGGAAATCAACTTATTACAAGTTTGCTTAATGCATTTAATAATATAGACAGTATTCAAACTACAATATTTGGATTTATTGATAATTTAATAAATGATATTTCAACAAATTTACCTAAATTTTTAGAAAGTGGTATGAATTTTATTAATAACATTCTTGACGGAATGATTACAGTATTACCTAATTTGTATGATCAATGGTTTAATTTGTTAGATACAATAATAATTAATATTACAAATAAAATACCAGAATGGTATCAAAAGGGAAGTGAATTTATTATTAATATTATAAATGGTATATCTAAAGAAGCACCAGGATTATTGAATAAAATGTTTGAATTAATCCAAAAAGTTTTAGGGAAAATAATTGAAAGATTACCAGAATTTTTATCGAATGGAGCTAAATTAGTATTTAGCATGATAACAGGTATTCTTAATAATTTACCTAACATCATAAGTGCTATGGCTAATTTGTTGGGTAAGTTAATTTTTGAAATAGCAAGAAATCTACCTAAATTTTTAGCTAAAGGGTTAGAATTGATTGTAAAACTTGCAACAGGAATAATACAAAACATCCCTTATGTTGTATCTAAAATTCCACAAGTCATAAGTGGGATTTTAAATGCTTTTGGAGCTTTATTGTCTGGAATTTACAACGTTGGTAAAAATTTAATAAAAGGATTGTGGAATGGGATATCAGACGTTACGGGTTGGATCAAGTCTAAAATATCGGGATTTGCAAGCAGTATTTTAAGTAGCATAAAAGGATTTTTTGGAATACATTCTCCATCTAGAGTATTTAGAAATGAAGTGGGGGCTATGTTAGGTCAAGGGCTAGCTTTAGGTATTACAGATGAAGTGTCAACAGTATCAAAAGCTATGGATAAGATAGAAAATGAAGCTATGAGAGATATGAGTAACGATTTTGATTTTAATTCAAAAGGTAACTTGAAACTAAACACTCAAATTAATGATAGTGAATTAACCTTAGATAACAATAGACCTTTAGAGATTAAATTAAACATGGGCGGTAACACGTTTAGAGCGTTTAGAGAAACAATAAATTCTGCAAACGACAAAGATATGGAATTAGAATTGGCTTATTAGGAGGTGCTATGGAAGAAAGACGATATTGCAAAATAAAATATAATGATGTAGTGCTTGATGATAAGCTAAAAAACTACATGACAATAAATGTTGAAGGTAGGGGCTTAACATCTCCTACCTTAAAACTTATAGATATAGAGGGAAGTAATGGAGATTATATAGAAAGCGAAAAATATCCAAGCAAAGACATAAAAGTTTATTTTATTTTTTATACAAAAAATAACAAAGAAAGACTTGAACTTGAAGAAGATTTAAATTTAATCTTACAAACAGATCAAGAGGTTAAATTTTCATTTGATGACGAAAAAGGCTATCGCACAGGCAGATTATCTCGAACAGAAAGTATTAAATATGATTATTTTACAGGTGTTGGAAGCTTCACTATACATTGTAGTAATCCTTTTAGATATCTAGATGAAGTTACACAAAAAGGCGAAAATATAAAAATAGACTATAAAGAAAAACATTTCAAAATAGATTGGACAGCTTTTGAGTTTGAAAATACTGGAGAGGAATTTGAAATTAAAAACATTACAAGTAGGGAAAAAATAAAAGTATCAAATATAGAAAAATTAACTGGTAAAGTTATTGTATCAAAAAATAAAATCACTATAAATGGTGGTAATGTTTCTGAAAAGCTTGATTATACAGTTTCAACCTGGAAAAAGTTTAAGGTATCTAATGGAGATAGTATAGAATTTATCGGGACGAAAAACCCCTCCATAAAGTATAGAGGTGTGATGTTATGATATATATATTCAATAAAAATCAAAGTCTTATAGATGAAATAGATAAATCGCAAATATTAGAAGCTCATGAAGAGATGGTGTTGAACGGACAAATTAAAAGTATAATTAACATGCCTTATAAACAATTTAAAAAACATAAAAAAGAGATTAGATTTTTTGGATATAAAAGAGAATCTAATTTTTTTATGTATAAAATTTTAAATTATAAAAAAGAAAAATCAAGGATTGAATTAAAGGGTATACACATTCTATTTGACGACTTAAAAGGCAGAGTGATTGATGATAAGAGATTCAAAGATAAGACGGTTAAAAATATAGCTGATGTAATCTTTGATAAAACTGATTGGCATGTCTTTTCAACAGCGAAATCAAGTATTAATTTAAATTTATATAGGATATCTTCTCTTGAAGCTTTTTATAAACTATTAAAAGAAGCCAAGTGTGAATATAGAGTCAATTTGTCTTTTAGTGGTGGTAAGTTAATTAAAAAAATCTATTTTGAAGATCATATAAGTAAAGACTATGGAAAATGGTACGAGTACGGAGATAAACTAGTATCTGTGGTAGCAGAGGAAAATCATTCTAATATTTTTACAGCTTTTATTGGATTAGGTAAAGGGGAAGAGAAAAAAGATGAGGACGGCAATTCAACTGGTGGATATGGTAGAAAAATCACATTTGAAGAAGTTGAATGGTTAATATCAAACGGAAAACCTGTTGAAAAACCTAAAAATCAAAACTATGTAGAAATAAAAGAAATGACAAATATGTTTGGTTACCCTGATGGTAGTCCTAAAATTACACATATTGAATTTTCAAATATTGAAGATAAAGAAAAGTTATTACAAGCAACTTACGAATACGCGTTAGAAAACTCAAGACCTAAACTACAATTAAAGGCTTCATCTTTTGATACAGATAGAATTGAACTTGGAGAGATAGTTGCAATAATAAGACCCGATTTAGATATCAGATACAAAACTAGAATTTTCAAGATTAAAACAAATTTACTTAATGAAAAAATAAAAAGTTTTGAATTTGGAGATAAAGTAACGGTATCACAGGTAGACAGGATTAGAGTTGAAAAGGAAGAAAAACAAAAACAATTTGAACAAATAGAAAGTCTTTTAGAATCAAGGTTAAAGGATATAAATTTAGACTACTTCAACGAAGACGGATACACTTACAATCTTGACGCTAACAATGAATACAACTTACCAGCGGGTATTTACTCTTTTGACAAACCAATAAATGAGAATCCAACAAAGGTAGTTTATTTAGGGGCTGGAAAAGTTTTAATTTCAAACGAAAAAGGCACTGATGGAGCTTGGAAGTGGCAGACAGCCATAGACGGCAACGGAATAGCAGGAGAGTCTATAGGAACTCACTCCATCACAGCAAACAAACTAGCGTCAGACGTAGGACAGTCTCTTGATTTATCTTCAAATGTGTCAATCACTAATATGGTTGGAAGCATTGAAGAAAATAAAACTTATATAGATCAAAACAAAGAAGAATTAAACAACTCGATTTCCAAATTAACTCAAGAAAAAGATTCTTTTACTATTGAATTCGAGCAATTAAGACAACTATTAAGCGGAAATGAAGAAGAATTACAAAAAATTAGAGCTATTATTCAAAACGGGGTCGACAGTAATGGGAATTCATACACTGAATGGATTGGTAACGATACTAATAGTATGAGAATGAGTAGCGACGGAATGGCAATGGTTGTAGACGGAGTAGATGTAGTTAAGATAAAAGACGAAAATGTATACGCAAAAAGTATATTTGTAAAAAATAATTTAGGTGCAGGAAATCACACAATAGTTAAATATGGAGATATTTTTACAATATTTGTATGGACAGGGGGATCGGTATGGCAAGAAGTGGAACCATAAGAAGTAATACAGTTGGAGATTATTCTTATGGACTTGCGATTGATTGGAGTATAACAAGTCAATCAACTATTAATAATTCAAGCACAATATCATATAAGGTATACGGCATAAACGCTTCGGGAGGTAATGGTTGGGCAGAATATAAGAATATATCTGTAAGTATCGAAGGAGATAATGTATATTCTACAAGTTCACACCCAAACGTTAGAAAAGGAACTGTTATAAAGTATGGAACGATAACAATACCCCACAATCAAGATGGAAATAAAAACGTTTTATTCAAAGTAAGCGCTTACGTATGGGAATCGGGGAATATTAGTATTAACCAAAATGTATCGCTTGATAAAATAAATAGAGGAATATATGATGTTAGCCTTGCAAGTGGATGGGATAAGTTAAATGGAGACAAAACCATCACGTTTAAAAAATATGATAGTTCGGTTATCGTGAAAGTACTATACGCTTGGTGGGACTACAAACGAAACAAAAAAACTTATAGAAGTTATTTTGATAATAACTTAAAAGGAGCCTACTCAAGTGGTAACAGTATTAACTTTAATAATAATTTATCTGAAATAAAAAATTCATCATATAATAGAACATATGCGTGGATATATATTGAATTAGAAGTCTACACAAGTGACGGTAACACTCTCATAAATAAACATAAATTCGAGAAACAACTTAACCTTGAAGCTAGACAACCCAAAATTGATATTTCATTCGACAGAAAAGGGTATGGATTTAAATTAATTAAATCTAATCAAATATTAAACAATCAACACGAATTAATAATTAAATCTTCTCCTAAAGCATACGATGGAGCAAGCATAAAAGACACCTATATCGAATTTCAAGGGATGAAAAAAAAGGGGACTACAGCAAAATTTATATCGACTAAAACAGGATTATATAACGCAACTGTTACCACAACTGATACTAGAGGATATACCGTAAAGAACAGCGTTAAAATTAATGTTTTGCCGTACAAAAAGCCAAAACTTTTGAATTTCTCAGCGTATAGATATAGGGGCGGTGAGATTGACGTTTCAGGTTCTGATGTGAAAATTAAAGGCACTATAGAATACGATACGGCACTAACGGGAAATCGACCCATGTGGAAAATTGAACCCGCCTCATCGCACACAATTACTAAAGATATATTATACGCAACCAATCTTCCCGTAAGCGAAAGTAAGACTTACACATTAATTTGGGGTGATTCTGTTGTTGAATATAAAAGAATAATAACAATTAATAAATCAGAATTCCCTTTTGTTTTGGGGCAAAAATCTGTCGGAATAAATTATTTTCCAAAAGAAACAGATCAAGGGCTTTTTGTATCTGGATTTGGCGGCGGTACTAATCGTTATGTAGGTTTTTTTGATGGATATGTTAAGACTAAAGGAATCAACACCTTAAGGATTGAAGATATTTCTACAGGAACAAAAATATCTAACTATAAAAATTCAAAAGGGTTAGGGCTTTTATTAAAAGAAACTGACATATACTACACTTACGATGGTAAAGACTATTCATTATGGCCGTCTGTTAAAAATAACACCTCAGATAAAAAACTTAAAAAGAATATCAAGAAAACAAAGCATAAAGCTATGAATATTATAGATAGTCTCGAGTTCAAAGAGTATGATTGGATAGATGGACCATTTCATCAAGTGCATACAAATATAGGACTAATTGCACAAGATATACAAAAAATAGATGAAAGTCTAGTATATAAAGATGGAGATATACTCAAGCTTGATTTGTTGAGATTAATCAGCATTTCTCTTAAAGGAATTAAAGAATTACAAGAAGAAATAAAAGAGTTAAAGGAGAAAATTCAAAATGAAAAAAATAAAAGAACTTAAAAATGAAATTTTATTTAATGAAAAAATAAAAGAAGCTGAATTTGAAAAATTATCAAAAGCTAAAGAAGAAGTTGCAAAAATTGAAGATAAAATTGCAAATTTAGATTATAAAAAGGAAGAATTACAAAAACAAATTTCAAACATCGAAGAATTAAAAAAACAAGGGATAGATGTTGAAAATTTAGAGGACAAGAATAAGCTATTAAACGAATTAATTTTAGACAAAATAAAAAATGGAACAGATGACAAAACATATTTGAATGTAATAGATGAGTGGATCATCGATAAGATATATTCAACTGATGACATAGTAAAGAAAAACGATAAAATTTATTATGCAAACAAAGACCATAAATCTGATTACGAAAATATACCGGGTATCAACGATGAATTTTGGAGAGAAAAAGTTATTCCAGAAATCATTAAAAAAGGGGAAAACGAAGAATATGTAAAAAATATAAAAACTGCAAAAAATTGGTACGCAGAAGAAACTTATCAAGTTAACGACTATGTGATTTATTATAACAAATTATATAAAGCTACAGAAAAAATATCAAATGGAAAAATTCCAGAAGAGTATGACAAATGGATATTAATCCCAAAAGTTAAATAGGAGGTAAACATGTTTGAATATTTAAGACAATTAATAGTTACAGAAGACAATAAAGTAATCTTCATATTAACATTAATAGCAATAGCTATGATAATTGATTTTATTTCAGGAACAATTGCAGCAAAAATTAACCCAGATATAAAATTTGAAAGCAAAAAAGGAATTAACGGGATTCTAAGAAAGCTTATAAGCATTATTGTAATGATTTTCTTTATTCCACTTTCCGTAATTATTCCTAATGGAGTTGGAGCAACTTTAGTATATGTATTATACCTAGGATATTTACTAATGGAATTAAAATCAATTTTAGAAAATTTACAAAAAATGGGAGTAAATATTACATTATTTAATAATTTTATAAAAGAGATAGAAAATAATAAGCAATAAAATGGATTTTAAGCATAGTTTTTTTGATTAAGCATATAAATATATGCCTAATTTTTAATTAAATATTTAAAAAATATATAGGAACTGGGAGTAAAATATTCTAGTTCCTATTTTTATAAAAAAAAAAGGAGGAAGAATGGTAGAAAGAAAAGTAGCAGATATATCGACTTGGAATAGTGAAGATAATTTTAATTATGATATATTTGCAAAAAATATAGATGGTGTAATTTTAAGAGCTGGATTTACTGGTTGGGGTACAGGTACAGAATGTAACGAAGATAATTTATTATCTGCACACATCAGTAATCTAAGAAGAAAAACCAATTTAGGTATTTATTATTTTTCTACGGCTATGACAGAATCAATAGCAAGAAAAGAAGCTAGATTCTGTTTGGATATTATAAAAAAATATAATCTTGATATTAAATATCCTATATGGTTTGACAGCGAACACAGCGGAGATGATGGGAGAGGTATTGGACACCAATATTTAAACAGGCAGTCTTTAACAAATGTAGCTAAAGCATTTTGTGATGAGATTGAAAAAGCAGGATATCCAGCTGGTATTTATGCAAGCACTTCATGGCTAAATAATAACATGGATATGAGTCAGTTAGATTATGCTGTGTGGGTCGCTGATTATAGAGGATATAATGGCTATGGTGATGCGGGAATGTGGCAATACACATCAGAAGGAAGAGTAAAAGGATATAATGGGAATATTGATCTAAATATTGATTATAGAGATTATCCAAATAGATTTAAAAATGGGTACCATAACTCTAAAAAAATACAAAAATCAGAATGGTTAAAAGATGAGATAGGTTGGTGGTATAAACACGCTGATGGCTCATATACAAAAAATGCTTGGGAAAAAATAAATAATAAATGGTACTATTTTAATGAAAAAGGTTACATGAAAACCGGTTGGGTTAAGTATAAAGATAAGTGGTATTATTTAGACTCGAAAAATGGAAATATGATATCAAATGAATTTAGACAAATTGACAAGAAATGGTATAAATTTGATGACAACGGAAAAATGTTAGAAGAAGCATTGTTGAAAGTTAATAAAGATGGACAAATTGAAGAGATAAGATTTTAATAAAAATAGGGCTTGTATCTTAATTGATATAGGCTCTTTTTTTTATTTTAAAATTAAATTAAATATTATATAATAAAATGGAATAAAAAAATAAAGATAAAATAAATCATATTAGAAATAAATCAGGTGCAAAGAAATATATTAAATGCAACTCTAGAAGAGATTCAAGAATTAGAAAAATTAATAGAACAAAGAAAAAAGAGTTAGATTGAGATTAGTAGCATACTTTAAACATACAATAATAGCTGTATGACAGTAATGTAGTCATTATTAACTTTATACCATACCAAGTAAATTAATTATTA
Source organism: Helcococcus sp. KG196 (assembly GCF_046035495.1). Classification (NCBI taxonomy): domain Bacteria; kingdom Bacillati; phylum Bacillota; class Tissierellia; order Tissierellales; family Peptoniphilaceae; genus Helcococcus; species Helcococcus sp. KG196. The sequence continues at coordinate 51,721 of NZ_JBFNFI010000009.1, read as the reverse complement.
ACCCCCTTGAAATAGCTATTTTTCAAGGGGGTTACTTTGTGGGTTAGCTACAAAGAAAAACTCACTGCCAAAAAGCAGTGAGTTCATGACCAACTCTTATATCTGATTTTTTGAGTTAGATATAAAAATCTAAGCTAGATTTTAAAACCTATGGATTATTAATCCATACTTAAAGTGTTTATGCGGTGTAACTAGTTTTTTTTCTTCGAATAATTAGTTATAGATGTAGTCGATATTTTTATTGGATATAAATTTGTAATTCCTACTTATAAAATTATGGCAGAAATGTGATAAAATGTTAATGCCAATATTGTTACATTTTTTTTATAATTAAAAGCAGACGGATTTCAAAATTTTCCAGATTTTGTCCGTAAAATTTTGAATATTTTGAAGAAAATAGCAGACAAAAAGCCTTTATTTGCCATTTTTGTCCGTAAATTTTAAGTAGGAAGGTGAATTACTTCGATAAAAGCAGATGAAATTAATGAAATTGAACATTTCATCCGTAAAATAGTTAAAAATAGAGATTTCATCCGTAAAATAGTCAAAAATAGAGATGAAATTTTTTAGTAATGTATTTTTACGAGCAAGATTTATATTAATAAGATAAAATCCGCTTATATTATTAATCTTAATTCCTAAAGGAGTTGAGTTATTGTGTAAGTGGAATTTTTTATAATTTTATTTTTCTTTATTTAAATCTGATTGTAAATTTTCTATATCAGTAATAGCTTTATTTATAATTTCGCTTTCGGATTTTCTAAAAAATCTTTTTTCATTTATTATCATGGTGTTATGTTATAATATTTTTGAGGTGAAATATGAAACAAGCACTATATAGAAAGTATAGACCTAAAAACTTCGATGAAGTTTTTGGACAAGATAGTATTACTACGATACTTAAAAATCAAATAAAAAATAATAAGATTTCGCATGCTTATGTTTTTTCTGGTACTAGAGGTACCGGTAAAACTTCCACAGCAAAAATATTTGCGAAAGCTGTAAATTGCTTAAATCCTGTAAATGGTAATCCATGTAATGAATGTGCTAATTGTAGGTCAATATTAACGGAAGAAAATATGGATGTTATTGAGATGGATGCTGCATCAAATCGTAGGATTGATGATATTAGACAACTTAGAGATCAGGTTATTTATCCACCAACATCACTAAAATATAAGGTTTATATAATTGATGAAGCACATATGATTACAAATGATGCTTTTAATGCTTTGTTAAAAATTATGGAGGAACCACCTAAGCATTTAATATTTATACTTGCAACTACAGAAATTGATAAGATTCCAGATACAATTTTATCTAGAACTCAGAGATATGAATTTAAGTCTTTATCAGAAAATGATATTACTAAGCAAATAAAATTTATATTAAATAGTGAAAATATTGAAATGGAAAAAAGAGCTATTGAGATAATAGCAGGTGTTGCATCCGGAGCAATGAGAGATGCTCTTTCTATTTTAGATCAAGTTATATCTATAGGAAATAAAAATATCTCGACAAATCAAGTTACTGATTTATTAGGAATATTTAGTGATGATGTTAAGTTTAGATATGCAAAATCAATTTTTAGCAAAGATATTAAGAGTTTGATATCTATAATTGATGAAGAATTGGACAAGGGAAAAGATTCTCATAATTTTATAAAAGAAATAATTACATTTTTTAAGGATTTAATTTATATAAAAGTTGGAGTTAAAGAAGATATATATGATGGATTGATATCTTCAATATCATTAGATCAAATAATAAATTCAGTAGAGATTTTATTGGATTATGAAGAAATGATGAAAAAATCTGATAGTGCTAACTTACTTTTCAGAGTAGGAAGTATTAGATTAATAGATTATTTACCTAGAAAACAATTAGAAGCTAAGGTTAAGAATCTTGAGGAAAGGTTAGATTTTATTGAAAAAAATGGCTATAAAAATTTTGAAGATAGACAAGATAATGGTACAATTATAGATAGTGATTCGGAAAATAAAGTTAGTATATCAGTTGAATCAAGAGATGATTTTTTAACTGATGATATTTATAAAGATGAACCAGAAGTTTCAAACACTGATGATATTGATGCTGTAAAGATTTTTAGAAATATAATCAATGAAAAATATCAAACAGCAAATATGATTTTTGAAGGATTGAAAAATACAGAACATAAAATAGGTAAAATAATTTTTTATATAGATAAAGAGCATATGCCTATGAGATTAAGTATGAACTTTTTCTTTAAAAAAGCATGTGAAGAATTGTCTAAAAAATTAAATAGAACTTATGAAATTGAATTTTTAGAATTTAAAAATCACAATAGTACAAATAGTGATGAAAAAATTAATAGGTTAAAAAGCTTATTTTCAGAAGGTGAATTAATTATAAAAGATAAAAAATAGGAGGATATATGTCAAGAAGAGGTGGATTCGGCGGAGGAAACATGAGCCAAATGATGAAACAAGTACAACAAATGCAAAAAAAGATGGAGCAAGCTCAAACAGAAATTGAAGAGCAAGTATTTACAGCAACAGCTGGCGGTGGAGTTGTGGAAGTAGAAGCAAATGGGAAAAAACAAATTTTATCCATTAAAATTAGTCCGGATGCAGTAGATCCAGAAGATGTAGAAATTTTACAAGATATGATTCTTACTGCAGTAAATGATGCAATATCACAAGTTGAAAAGTTCTCAGAAGAAAAAATGGGTAAGTTAACTGGTGGTATATCATTACCAGGTATGTTTTAATAGATTATAAAGGTGTTGCAATTACTTTGTAGCACCATTTTTTAATATATAAGTTTAAGAGGGAAATATGTTTGAATATCCGGGACCGGTAGAAGATTTAATTGAAAATTTAAGAAAATTGCCGTCAATTGGTAGAAAATCTGCTCAAAGAATGGCACTTCACATTGTAAATATGGAAAAAGAAAGTATTGAATCAATTATTAAGTCTTTAGAAAATGTAAAAAATAATATAAAAAAGTGCGAAATATGTGGGAATATTACAGAAAATGAGGTGTGTGACATCTGTTCCGATAATAGAAGAGATGATAGTGTAATTTGTGTAGTTGAAGATGTTACAAATCTTTTAACTATTGAAAAAACTAATACATATACAGGAAAATATTATGTATTAAATGGACTTATTAATCCTAATTATTTAATAGATACGGAAAATATCAATATAGATAATTTAATTAATTATGTAAATAGCGGCAGAATTAAGGAAATAATTTTTGCGATTTCTCCAACTGTTGAAGGAGAAACTACAATGCTATTTATTAAAGAATTAATAAAAGATAAAAATATAAAAATTACAAGAATTGCAAGTGGTATTCCTGTTGGTGGTAATTTAGAATATTTTGATGAAATAACTTTATCTAAAGCTCTAGAAGATAGAAAAACAATAAAATAATCAATAATTGACAACTATATTTTTTGATATATATGATAAGATATGATAAAAATATCACAAATTTCATTCTAAGGGGGGAAAATGAAAAAAATAATGAGCTTAATGTTATCTTTAGTTTTAGTATTAACTTTGGTAGCTTGTGGTGAAAAGAAAGTACCCAAAGATAACAATAAGAAAGAAACAAAAATAGAAGAAAAGAAAGAGGATAAAGTTTCTTTTGAAAGGACACCAGCTAAAGCTAAAGCTGAAATAGTAAAAATAGGGTTAGGATCGTCAGTCGGGTTATCGGCAAAACCATTAAAAGATGGTAAAGGCGATGCTGTATCAAATGTTACAATTGCAGGATTAGCTTTTGATAAAGAGGGTAAAATAGTTGAAGCATATATAGATGTCGCTCAAAGTAAATTTTTGTTAAGGGATGATGGTACATTTGCTAAAAAACCGTCAGAAGTACAATTTATGACTAAACAGGAAGTACAAGATAAATATGGAATGAAAAAAGCGTCAAAAATAAAAAAAGAATGGTTTGAACAAGCAAATGCATTTCAAAAATACATTTTAGGAAAAACAGCAGAACAAGTTTTAGGCATTGAAACTACCAAAAAAGATGATAATCATTTAAGTGTTCCTACACAAGCCGACTTAGTTTCATCAGTAACTATGGATATTGGAGAATTTCAAAAAGCTGTTAAAGCAGCATGGGATAATGCAGTAGAAGTTAAAGGGGCAAAAAACTTAGGATTAGGAGTAACAACTATTTTAGGTCAAGCTACAAAGGAAGCTAAAGGTTATAAAGGTGCTTCTGTGCAATTTGAAACAATTGTTGTGTTGACAGCTACAGATAATAAAAGTGTAGTAGTGAAAACAGTTATAGATAATGCACAAAACACAATATCATTTAATAAAGATGGCTCGATAATGACAGATTTAAAACAACAGGGAACAACTAAAAAAGCTTTAGGTGATAAATATGATATGAAAAAAGCATCAAAAATAAAAAAAGAATGGTTTGAACAAGTTCAAGGTTTAGAAAAATTTGCTGAAGGAAAAACAGCAGATCAATTAGTTGCTCTAAAATTAGAAAAAGGTAAAGCAACAGATGCTGACCTATTAGCTTCTACAACAATAACTGTAGAAGGTTTAATTAAGACATTAGTAAGTTCAATTAAAACATCTAAATAATTTATAGGAATTGAAAATACTAGGGTGATATTCATCCTAGTTTTTTATTTGTTAATCATAATATTTATCCGTAGTAGCATTGAAAGTGTACAATAAAAAGCAAGAGAAAAAAAGTGGGATATTTTTCGACTACTCTTCTATAATATATTCTAAAAATTCTTTATCACTGATATTTCTTTCAACAAAATCAGGATCCATATGGCATAAGAAATGCCATTCATTCGAATTGTTTTCTTTATACAAAATTGCTTCACCATCTTCTGAACCGGCAAAACTCCTATCAACATTAAATCCTTTTTTTTCTAGAAGGTTTTTGACATGTATGTATTTTTTTTCTCTTTTGTTTATATAATCTTTTACTTTTTCGTTGCTAATAACGTATGCATCAACTTTGGTAGCACCTGAAATCATCCCAAATCCTTTGTTAGAGAGGTTTGGAAGTTCATACCAGTCAATATTTATTAATTCATCACCAGAAAAAGAAAATTTGGTGAAGGGAATGATGTGATTGTTGAATTTTATTTCTTCATAGTCTTTTAAAGCTGAAAAATCTATTGTTTCATATTCAAATCCGTCTTTCGATTTTATTTTATAGCCGGGAATTAAATTTAGAAATTTTCTTCCTTGCTCTATAGTTTCAAAAAGTCCAAACTTATGTTCAAAATCGTTTTGGTATAGTACCAGTAAAAACATGCTTACCTCCTAAATTGCTTTGTTACGTCAATTATACTATATATTCTTAGTTATTTGTAGGTTAAGTAAAAAAGTTCATTTATTTAGTTAATAAATCACATATTTAATTGATTTAAATATCTACTATATTATTTTATGATGGTATTTTTTATTTAAATTTTAAGATTTAGTAGTATAATATAAAAATATAGTTTTAAATTTAAAAAGGGGGAAATTTTGAGAAAAATTTTAAGTATATTACTTTTATTAATGGTTTTGGGCGGCTGCACGAAGCAAGAAAAGCAAAAATTTAATACGATTTTTTATGATACATTTGATACTCAAGTTCAGTATTTGGAATACGCAGATAATAAAAAAGAATTTGATAAAAATGCCAAATTTGTAGAATCGGAATATAAGAGACTTCATAAATTATATGATAATTATCGTAGTTATGAAGGTATAATAAATGTAAAGACATTGAATGAAAACGCAGGGAAAAAGCCGTTAAAAGTGGATAAAGATTTATTTAATTTAATTAAATTTTCAAAAGAAAATTATGATAAAACTTTAGGTAAAGTAAATATAGCTATGGGAAATGTACTTACAATTTGGCATGATATTAGAGAAGAAAATGTTGGTAAAGAAGATGATAGAAAGACTATTATACCTAAAAAAGAAGATTTAATAAAAGCAAATAAATATTCAGATATAAATGAAGTAGTATTAGATGAAAAAAATATGACGGTATTTATAAAAAATTCTAATACAAGTATTGATTTTGGAGCGGTAGCTAAAGGCTATGCTACAGAGCTTGTAGCGAAAAAATTGGAATCTAAGGGTGTAAAAAATGCATCCATAAATGCTGGTGGTAATGTTAGAACGATAGGTCTTCCAGGAGATGGAAGAAAGGAATGGAAGATAGGTCTTCAAAATCCTGATGAGAACAACAAAAAAAGTATTAAGATATTAAATATAAATGGTTCTAAATCAATAGTTACAAGTGGTGATTACCAAAGATTTTTTATGCATAATGGTAAAAGATATCATCATATAATTAATCCTAAAACACTTCAACCTGAAACAATTTATAGAGCTGTATCGGTAGTTACAGATGATTCAGGGTTGGCAGATATGCTTTCAACAGCTTTATATTTATCTACTAAAGAAGAAGCTAAGAAAATATTGGAAAATTATAAAGATGTGGAGATTGGTATTGTATGGGTTGATGATAAAGAAGCGACAAATACTGAAAATATGAATAAAATAATCAATAAAGAAAATTAAAAAAGAGGATAATGCAAAAATTAATGCATTATCCTTTTGATTTACAATTTTTTGATTATTTTATCTGTGTTATGTATTAAAAAATTCATATTTTTGAGTATAGCACTTCTAGTAATCATTCCTATATATTTATTATCATCTGAAACTACATTTATGAAGTTATAGTTAATTAAAAGATTCATTACATCTTCTAATTGATAATTTTCATTTATTATTGCGTAGTGATTATCTATAAAATCTTTGACTTTATAATTACTTAGTTTATCAAAATCGTTAAATAGTTCTTCACCTAAAATTCTATATATATGATGCAAAGAGATTAGTCCCTTAAATTTTGAGTCATAATCTAAAACTGGTATTTGAGTATAATTAGATTGTTTTAATATTAACATTGCATGTGTCAGAGCATTATCTTCAAAAACCATGGAAGTATCTTTTTTTGGTATCATTATACTAGCTTCACTAGTTTGTATAAAATGTTCGATATCTTTATTAATCATTTTGTCACCTCATTATAATTATAATATATAAGGTGGAAGTATTCAAAAAATATAACTAAATTTTAAAAAAATACAATTATATACTAAAATATATATATATATATATGTATTAAATAAGGAGGAATTATGAAAAAACAATTTGAAACGGAGTCAAAAAGAATTTTAGATTTAATGATTCATTCAATTTATACAAATAAGGAAATTTTTTTAAGGGAACTTATTTCAAATGCTTCGGATGCTATTGATAAGAGATATTTTAATTCTATTAAATCCGGAAAATCATTAGATAAAAAGGATTTGGAAATTTTTATAGAATTAGATAAAAATAATAGAACGATAACAATATCAGATAATGGAATTGGAATGACCAAAGAAGATTTAGAAAATAATTTGGGAACAATTGCTAAAAGTGGTTCTTTAGATTTCAAAACATTAAATAAAGATGATGAAATATCAATAATAGGTCAATTCGGTGTTGGTTTTTATTCTTCATTTATGGTTGCTGATAAGATTGAAGTTAAAACAAAATCTGAAGGTGGAGAAGCTTTATCCTGGATTAGTGAAGGAGCTGAAGGATATGAAATAATAGAAACTTCAAAAGATGAAATTGGTACAGAAATTAAATTGTATATGAAAGAAAATACTGAAGATGATAACTTTGAAGAATATTTAAATCAAGGATTTATTAGATATTTAGTAAAAAAATATTCAAATTATATTAAATATCCAATTAAGATGAATGTTGAAAAATCAAAACCGGGAGAAGATGGAAATACAGAAAATTATACCGAAGAAGAAGTATTAAATTCTATGATTCCTATTTGGAAAAAAAATAAAAATGATGTTACAGATGAAGAATATAAGAATTTTTATCATGCACAAAGATATGGATTTGATGATCCATTAGCTTGGATACATTTGAGTGCGGAAGGTATAATAAACTATAAATCAATATTATATATTCCTTCTCAAAAACCTTTTGAATATTATACAAGTAATTTTACAGGTGGACTTGAGCTTTATTCAAACGGTGTAATGATAATGGAAAAAAATGAAGACTTATTACCTTCGTATTTGTCATTTGTAAAAGGGATTGTGGATAGTGAAGATTTATCATTAAATATTTCCAGAGAAATTTTACAAAATGATAGAAGAATGGTAAGTATTTCTAAAAATTTAGAAAAGAAAGTTTTATCTGAATTAAAATCTATACTAAATTCTGATAAGCAAAGATATGGAAAATTCTTTGAAGAATTTGGATTGAGCTTAAAAGCAGGCATTTATGAAAGTCAGGGAGCTAAAAAGAAAGAAATTGAAGACTTATTATTATTTAAGACTTCAAAATCAAAAGAAATGGTAACTTTAGAAAAATATCTTGATAATAAGAAAGAAGATCAAGAATTTATATACTATGCAACTGGGGAATCATATGAAAATATTGATAGCATGCCCGCTTTACAAATGTTAAAGAAAAAAGATATAGAAGTAATCTATCTTGACGAACATATCGATGAATTTGTAATTAAGGTTATGGAAAGTTATAGGGATATTAAATTTAAGTCTGCTTTTGATGAGGAAATTGAATTGGAAGATAATTCTGAAAAAGAAGATAAAAAGGAAGATGTAAATCAAAAAGAATTATTTAATAAGATGAAAGAAGTTTTAGGTGATGAAATAGTTGATATTAAGGCAAGTAAGAGACTGGTAGATGATGCATCATTTTTAACATCTAAAGGGGATATTTCAATTGAAATGGAAAAAACTCTTTCAATGCAACAAAATCCAATGGGGATTAAAGCACAAAAGGTATTAGAAATTAATCCAAATCATATTTTATATAAAAAATTGATGGAATCTTTATCTGTGAATGATACTGAAAAAATTTCATTAATTACAAATGTTCTTTACAATCAGGCTAGATTAATATCTGGTTTAAAAGTTGATGATATAGTTAAATTTACTCAAGATGTAAATAGTTTAATTAAATAAAAAAATTGACGTTAACAATTAACCAAAAAGGTTATTTTGTTAACGTTTTTTTATTTGTAATTTACTTGTGATTATAATTATGCTATAATTCAACGAAGACAAAAATTATTAAAGCGCCAGATCCATTTATGGATGACGAGGGACGGAGTTATCGAATTTCGGCGGATGCTCCGAAGGTATCACAGCCTAAGTACTCTACAAATATTTAGAGTAATCTGAATGACAAATAGAGTAAAGTGAGTCTTAATATAATTTAATATTAGGAGGTGCACTATGTGCGGGATTGTAGGATACTGTGGAAATAAAAATGCTACAGAAGTTGTTTTAAGAGGATTGGAGAAACTGGAGTATAGAGGATATGATTCGGCGGGTATTTCAGTTATAGAAAATGCTACTCTTAAAACATTTAAAAAAGTTGGGAAGTTAAGCAATTTAGTAAATTATTTAAAAAATAATCCATTAGAGGGAAATGTAGGGATAGGTCATACAAGATGGGCTACTCATGGTATACCATCAGAAATCAATGCTCATCCTCATTTGAATAAAAATGGTACTATATCAGTTGTTCATAACGGTATAATTGAGAATTACGAAAAATTAAAGGAAAAATTAGTTTTAGAAGGTTATGAATTTAAATCTGAAACTGATACAGAAGTAATAGCTCATCTTGTGGATAAATATTATGAGGGGGATTTGGTTGAGGCAGTAGCTCAAACTGTAAAAATTTTAGAAGGAGCTTATGCTATTTGTGTAGTTTGTGAGGATAATAGTGATGAATTAGTTGCAGTGAGAAATAAATCGCCACTTCTTCTAGGCGTATCTGACAAGAATAATATGGTTGCTTCTGATGCTGCATCTATTGTTGAGTATACTCAAGATGTGATATATTTGGATGATAAAGAAATTGTTTATTTAAAAAATGAAGAAAAACCTGTCATTTATGATTTTGATTTAAATGAATTAAATAAAGAAATATCCAAAATAGATTGGAATTTGGAAGATGCCTCAAAAGAAGGATTTGATCATTATATGATGAAAGAAATTTCCGAACAGGAAAGTATTGTATCAAATACATTAAACAGGTTGGTTAAAGAATATAATATTAAACTTGGAGAACACACATTCACAAAAGAAGAATTTGAACAATTTGACAATATTTATATAACATCATGTGGTACTGCTTTACATGCAGGACAAGTCGGAAAATATTTGATAGAGAAATTTGTTGAAATACCTGTTAGAGATGAAATTGCATCAGAATTTGCCTATAGTAAACCATTTATAAATGATAAATCATTAGTTATAGTAGTTAGTCAATCTGGAGAAACAGCAGATACATTAAATGCTATAAGATTATCTAAAAAACTGGGTGCTAAAATTTATGCTATAACAAATGTTGTGGGCTCAACAATTGCTAGAGAAGCGGATAAAGTTTTATATTGCCATGCAGGACCGGAAATTTCAGTTGCATCAACAAAAGCATATATTTCTCAAGTTACAAATTTCTATTTATTTACTCTAGATTGGGCTTATAAAATTGGTAAAATATCAGAAAAACAAAAAAATGAAGTTTTAGATGAATTACTTAAAGCTTCAAAAGTAATAGAAAAATTATTAAGTAATAATGAATCATATAAAAATATCGCAAATAAGATTATAAATGATGAGTCGGTATATTTTATCGGAAGAGGTGTAGATTATATAACTTCAAAAGAAGCATCATTAAAACTTAAGGAAATATCATATATCCATTCAGAATCATTTCCTGCCGGAGAGTTAAAACATGGTACAATCGCATTAATTGAAAATGGAACTAAAGTTTTTGTTTTATCGACACAGGATAACTTAATTGATAAAATGATTTCTAATATACAGGAAATTTCTGCAAGAGGTGCTGAGGTATATACTATTGGGTTTGATAATAGTGAGTTAAAGAAAAATAGCAAGATATTTATTGAAATACCAAAAATATCAGATTTAGTAGCACCACTTGTAAGTGTTGTACCATTACAAATTATTGCATACTATACAGCTTTGTTAAAAGGAAACGATGTTGATAAGCCTCGTAATTTAGCTAAATCAGTTACAGTTGAATAAAAGTAAAATTGGCTGTTGCAAAATAAAATATAGCTTTTAAATTACAAAAATTTAATAAAAATATAAAATCAGCCATAGATCTCAATATCTAGGGCTGATTTTATAATTATTAAAATTTAATTTCTATAGTAAAAAAACTACTACCTATAATCTGGACACATAAAATGATATTTTGCAACAGTACCTTTTTATATTAATCTAATTTTTTTAATATCATCATAGTTCGACTTGGGGAATAAATTTTTAGTTGATAATCAAAATCAGAACCAAAAATTTCAAAACTCTCATATATATATTCTTTAGAAATTCTGTTCATTCCACCAAATTTTATATCATCACTACTAAATATAACTTTAAATCTACTTTTTTCTTCTATAGGAATTGTCAATCCTTCATAAGATCTGGTTGGATGAAAATTGTAAATAAAGTAGAGATTATTTCTCTTAAATATAACCAGCTTAAATTCATTTTCAATCATTATTAATCTTGGTCGATATGAAAGTAGATTATGAGTTTTAGAAAAGTTAATACTTTCTTTATTAAATTCGTTTAACCATTGATATTTTAAGTTTTTATCATCTACTAAATGCCATTGTCTTTTAGCGTATTTATATGACCAATTATTTCTTTCTGAAGGGAAATCTAACCATTCTGGATGACCGAATTCATTACCAATAAAGTTTAAATATCCGTCAGACGCAGTATTTAATGTTATACTTGTAATTAATTTATGAAGAGAAATAGCTCTGTGTATTAAAAAACTTTGATTATGCAAATTCATATTTTTATAAATTTCAGCATCTGCTAATTTAAACATTATAGTTTTATTTCCAACAATGGATTCGTCGTGACTTTCGGCATAAGATATTGATTTTTCTTCTGGTCTGGAAGATGTTAATTCATGCCACATTTTAAACATATTCCAGTTGTGATCATCTTGATATAGTGATTGTTTCCAAAAATTAGATACACCCATATTAAATCTATAATCAAAACCTAGTCCTCCATCTTTAATAGGAAGGCATAACCCAGGCATTCCACTTACATCTTCTGCTATAGTTATATAGGATGAATTCATTTCTTTAATAAGTTCATTAGCAAGAGTTAGATAAGTAGTTGCATCTAAATCTGTGTTTAATGAGAAATAATCATCGTAAGAATTGAAGTTTCTTCCTATACAATGATCAAGGTACATCATGGATGTAACACCATCAAATCTAAATCCGTCGAAATTATATTCTTCAAGATAATATTTCAAATTGGATAGTAAAAATTTTAATACATTAATTTTGCTGTAATCGAAAATTCTTGAGTCCCAAAGACTGTGTTCACCCCTTTTTCCTGAATAGAATAATTGATACTCAGTTGTATCATAATAATTTATACCTTCATTAATATTTTTAGAAGCATGACTATGAACTATATCCATTAAAACAGCAATTTCTAATTTGTGTGCTTCATCAATTAATAATTTCAAGTCCTCAATATCTCCAAACCAATGTGAAGCAGCAAAGAAATTAGTTACATGATATCCAAATGAACCATAATATGAATGGGAAGCAACAGCCATTATTTGAATTGTATTATACCCTAGATTTTTAATTCTAGGTAAAATATCAATAAATTCTTTATAGCTTCCTATACCATTTTTTTCTTGTGCTATGCCAATATGTACTTCATATATAAATGGTTTAAATTTTCTAGGAATAATAAATTCGTTTTTAAATTTATATTTTCTAGAAGGATTGTTCATAATGCCATAAAAATCTATATGATTATCTTCATATTTTTCTTGATTTACCTTAGTTATAAACATAGGCACTTTGTAGTTTAGTTTACCATTTTTAACAATAATAATTTTAATTCTGGAATTATGAGGAATGCTTCTAATACCCTTAACAAAAATTTCCCAAGTATCTTCATTTATTCTTTTTAGTGGATGAGAAGTAGGATTCCAATTATTAAAATCGCCGGTTAAATAAACTTCATCTGCTGCGGGTGCCCATTCTCTATAAAACCAACCTGTTTTAGACTTTTGGAAACCGAAATATTTATGAAAATTAGCTATTTTGGATAATTTTCTCTTTCCGTTTAATAATTTCTTCTTTTTATTTTTATATTTTTCTATCCTTAATATAATGTCATTTTTATATTTTCTTAAATTTGGATCAATATTAAATATTAATAAATTATCATCTTTTTTTGGCATTTTTTCCTCCTTTTATTCTATTATACAATAGATTAGCTTAGTAGCAAGGAATATTTATTTAAAAATTTGTTTTTCAAAAAATATTTGTTTCTAAATTATAGAAATTTATTTCAATAAGTTATATAATTAAAATAGTAAGGGGGCGAGATGAAAGGAAAATTTATTGTTTTTGAAGGTTCTGATGGTTCTGGGAAATCAACCATTTTAGAAAAAGTTAAAAAGTATCTTGATGATAATAAAGTTGATTATATTTTTACAAGAGAGCCGGGAGGGACTAAAATAGGAGAACAAATTAGAAATATTTTGTTAAATAATAATAATGAAGATATGGATGATAAAACAGAAGCTTTATTATTTGCAGCTCAAAGAGCTCAAAATGTTGAAGAAGTTATAAAAAAAGGAATATCTGAAGGTAAATTAGTTATTTCTGATAGATTTGTACTTTCATCTTTAGCTTATCAAGGATATGCACGTGATTTAGGAGTTGAAGGAGTAAAGTCTATAAATGATTTTGCAACTGGAGCATTAAAACCGGATTATACATTTTTCTTAGATGTAGATCCTATTACAGTTTTAAATCGAAAAAAGATTTCTGTAAAAGCGGATAGACTTGAGGAAGAAGGTAATTCATTTCACGAAAAAGTATATCAGGGATATAAAAAATTATTAGATAAAAATACTATAATAATTGATGCGTCTAAGAGTGTAGAAGAAGTAGAGAAAGAAACTTTAGAAAAATTAATAAAAATATTGGAGGCAAAATGAAACTTTTAATATCAATAGTTCAAGATAATGACGTAAATTTACTTATGGATGATTTAGTAGAAAAAGAATTTTCAGTTACGAAATTAGCGACTACAGGAGGATTCTTAAAAGAAGGAAATACTACATTATTGATGGGTGTGGAAGAAAATAGAGTACAAGATTGTTTAGATATTATAGAGGCAAATTGTAAAAAAAGAAAAACAACTACAAGTATAATAAATTCTAATTTACAAGGTCCAATGTTCCAATCATTTCCGGTTGAAATTGAAGTTGGTGGAGCAACAGTATTTATTTTAGATGTAGATAAATTTATTAAACTATAATGTTAAACGAAATTTTAGATAAGCAAATTAAAAATAATAGTATATTTAATGTTTATATAGTTGAAGGTTCTTTAGAGGATGCTAAAAAACAATGTTTGTTGTTTACACAAACTATTTTTAATAGAAAAGATGTTGAAAATTTAGTTAATATAGTAAAACCGGAAAACAATAATATTTCAATAGATAATATAAGAAATTTAAGCAAATTGGTTTATGAGAGTCCGATAAAATATGATTATAATATATTTATTATAGAAGATGCCGGATTGATGAAGGTTGAGGCACAAAATGCCTTGTTAAAAACATTGGAAGAATTGCCGGGATATTCTATAGTATTTATGACTATTGATAATAGGTATAAACTATTAAACACTATAATTTCAAGAAGTCAAATTATTAATATTTTTGATAAAAAAGATATAGATTTTGAATCTGAAACATTTAAAAATTTAATATATTTATTGAATAAGGCTTTTGAGGGAAATTATTATATAATAAATAAAGAAAAAAATTTAATTAAGGATTTATCTGAAAATAGGAATGAAGTTTTAAAAATTATGACTCAAATTTACAGTGATGCAATTTTTAAGGTAAATAACACTAAAAATTTAAGATATAATGCTATAATAAAAAAAATGTCAAAGATTTCAAATTTGTCATTGGAAGAGATGATTAGAAAAAATGAAGAGTTTAAATCTTTATTGAAGGTAAATATTAATTTTCAATTGATAGTAGAGAAAATTATTTTAGATTTAATAGAAAAATATAAAAAAGTTAGGTAATTATGAAATTTAGTAAAAGAATAATTTTTTTATCAGTGCTTTTTATGCTTTTTATAATTTTTCCAAAAAATATTGTAAATGCAAATGCCACATATAAAGTAAATGAAGAAATTTCATTTGGTAGAACTTATGAGTTTGAAGAACCGGTAAATGGTAGTATCATAATTTCAGGTGCGGCAGAAGATGTTATAAATATTGGAAATCAAGAAGATAAAGTATTTGAAAATAATATATCTATAGTATCTAAATTTACACCAGATAAAATAGGTATCTATAAATTAAATATAGAAGTTAATGTTGTATCAGCTAATGGAATAGATTTAAGTAAAAATGATACTGTATATTTTGTTGTTACAGATGATGGCAAAGAAATGACAAATGATGAGATGGATTCATTTATAAAAAACAATAATTTAACTGGTCAAGATTTAGCGAAAGAGTACATTAATACTCCATATTTAAAATCTATCAAATTAAAAAATGGTAAATTATTAGAACCTGTTACTAAAGATAGAACTGAATATAATATTGAAGTATTTGATAATGCACAAAGATTAGAGTTTGTATTAGAAACCGGAGATGATAATACAAAGGTTGATGGTAACTTAGTAGTTAATCCTAATAATCAAAGAATAAATATAATTGTTGTGTATAATAAAAATACTAATTTGTTATATACATTTAAATGGAAAAAACCTAAGGTTGATATATTTAAATTTAGAGATGAAAATGGTATAAATAGAGAATTGGTATATGACTTTGTAAATAGAAGGGAATATAAAAATCTTAAATCGAAAGAAATAGATTTAAAAGGTCAAAAATTTAAGGTTTTTGAAGATGAGATAGGAAATTTACTTATTCCATTAAGGGAAAAAAATTCATCCGGGCTTCCAGATTTATATAAATTTACTCAAGATGGTAAAATAGTACAAAAATTGAAAAATTTTTTTAGTATTAATTCTCAAACGTTTAGACAAGGAAATTTCAAGAGAATATTTAATGAAGATCAAGTATTATTTAATCTTGAAGAAGTAGAAATTAAAAATTTGAATTATGCAAAGGGATATAAAATAAATAGAACTGGATATGAAAACCAATATTTAGTAAATTTAACTGGACCAAATGGTAAATCAAGCTGGTACCAATATGATGATACACCAAGTATTAAACAATTAATAAAATTGGATTTTCCAGAAAATGTTTTTGAAGATACGTTAGCCAATTATTTTGGTATAAAATTAAATAATGACTATTCGAAATATAAGTACTCTTTATACGACGTTGGACTTATGATAGTAGCATTTGTTGCATTTATAATTTTAATAATTGGTAATATTGTTTTAAATAAGAAAAATAAAAAATAAAAGAGCGTAAAGCTCTTTTTTATTAGGAGATGAAATGATATATTTTATTCCTACGCCGATAGGAAATCTTGAAGATATAACACTTAGATCTCTTAGAATACTAAGAGAAGTAGAATATATAGCATGTGAAGATACAAGAACGACAAAAAAATTATTAGATTATTATGATATACATAAAAAACTAATATCTTATCACAAGTTTAATGAAAAAGAAAGGATAGACGAATTAATAAATTTAGCTATAGATAATGATATTGCCGTAGTTTCAGATGCTGGTATGCCGGGAATATCAGATCCGGGCAATATTTTAATAAATGCATTAATTGAAAAACAATTAAAATATACAGTTTTACCGGGTGCAAGTGCATTTACCACCGCTCTTGTAATGAGTGGGTTTAATAGCATAGATTTTGAATTTTTAGGATTTGTGCCTAGCAAAAAGTCTGAAAAAACAAAATTTATAAAAAATTTATTAGAAAAAAAACATACTTTGATTTTTTATGAAACACCACATAGGATAAATGATACAATAAAAGAATTATCTGAGTTTATTCCTAATAGAAAGATTGCTATTGTAAGAGAAATTTCAAAAATATATGAGGAAGTTAAGATATTTTTAATTAAAGACTATGAAAATATTTCAATAACTGAAAAAGGTGAATTTGTGGTAATAATTGATACTGATGATACTATTGAAGAAATCAGTGATGAGTTTATACTTAAAAAGTTAAATGAGTTATATCAAAAAGGTAAAACAAAGAAATCGGCAGTAAAGATAATCACTCAAAAATATAATTTAAATAAAAATAGAGTATATGAATTGTCTATTACTACATAATTCAAACATTTTGGTTTGTTATGTTATAATTAAAATAAATAAAGATTAGGAGAAGAGATATGAAATATTTTGGAACAGATGGATTTAGAGGAGAGGCTAATATAGACTTAAATGTGAATCACGCTTTTAAAATAGGTAGATTTTTAGGTGACTATTTTAAAAAACAAAATAAAGATTCTAAAATAGTTATCGGAAAGGATACAAGAAGATCAAGTTATATGTTTGAATCAGCACTTGCAGCAGGTATTACTTCAAGTGGAAGTGACGCATATTTACTTCATGTAACAACTACTCCAAGTGTTTCCTATATAACAAGAACAGAAGATTTTGATTGCGGGATTATGATATCGGCAAGTCATAATCCATATTATGATAATGGTATAAAGTTAATAGGAGGAGATGGATATAAATTAGAAGGAGATATTTTAGAAGAAATAGAAAAATATATAGATTCTGAAGAGGATACAATTCCCTTAGCTAAAGGTGAAAATATCGGAAGAACAGTAGATTATCTTGTTGGAAGAAATAGATATATTGCATATTTAGCAACAGTGGTTACTAAATCATTTAAGGGAATTAAGGTATTAGTTGACGCATCTAATGGAGCTGCATATCAAATATCAAAAAATGTTTTTGATATTTTAGGGGCTGATGTTGATATGATTAATGACAGACCTGATGGATACAATATTAATAAAGATGCAGGATCCACACATATCGAAAATTTAGCGGAAAAAGTTGTTGAAGGTAAATATGATTTAGGTATTGCATACGATGGTGATGCAGATAGATGTTTAGCTGTAGATGAAAATGGAAACATTATTTCCGGTGATCATATAATGTATATATTTGGTAAATATTTAAGAGATATTGGTGAATTAAATAAAAATATTGTTGTTACAACTGTTATGTCAAATTTAGGGTTATATAAAACTTTAGAATCACAAAATATAGAATATATTCAAACACCGGTAGGTGATAAATACGTTTCGGAAGAAATAAGACAAAACGGATATAGTGTCGGAGGAGAACAATCTGGACACATTATATTATCAAAATATGCTACAACGGGTGATGGTATATTAACATCATTGAAATTGATAGAAATTATGGTTAAATCAAAATCATCATTATCATTGTTGGCAAAAGAGTTAAAAATATATCCTCAACTTTTAGAAAATTTAAGAATCACAGATAAAAATATTGTTTTAAATGATGAAGATGTTCAAAAATCTATAAAAGAAGTAGAAGAAACATTAAAAGATTCTGGTAGAATTTTGGTTAGACCTTCAGGTACGGAACCACTTATAAGAGTTATGATTGAAGCTGAAACAGATGAAATTTGTAAAGAAAATGTAGAGAAAGTTGTTAAAGTTATAAAAGAAAAAGGTTACTTAAAATAAGATTATGGGAGGTTTGATGAAAAAATTAATAGTTTCTGATTATTGTGCAGAGATAAATGAAAAAATTGAAAAACAAGAAAACGTTAAAAGAGTTCCATTTTTTATAGATATAGAAGATAAAAGTATTGTTGCAGATGATAGTGCTGATATAGATGAACTTATTCAATTAATGAATAATTCTAAAGAAGTTGTTAAAACGGCAGCACCTACTCCAGAATATTTTTATGAAGCAGGAAAAGGATATGACGAAATATATTATGTAACTATTTCTTCAAAATTATCTGCAACATATAATAGTGCAATAATTGCAAAATCAATGTTGGAAGACGAAAATCCAAATGTTAAAATTCATGTATTTGATTCTAAATCTGCGGCATGTGGTGAAACTCAAGTTATTAGAGCTATACAAGAACAATTAGAGTTAAATAAAAAATTTGAAGAAGTTGTAGAAAATGTTACAGCGAAAATCGAAAAATTAAATACAATATTTGTATTAGAAAACTTAGATAATTTAATTAAAAATGGAAGAATGTCGAAAGTCGCCGGAATGATTGCTTCAGCTTTGAAGATTTATCCGGTATGTGTCGGGGTTGATGGGGCTATAGAAGTTAAATATAAGCCAAGAGGAATAAAATCAGCCTTAAATAAAATGATAAGTGCTATTGGTGAATTAACGAATATTTATAGTGATAAAATTTTGTATATTACACATATAAGGAATGAAGAAAGAGCTAAAAAAATTAAAGAAATGGCTGAAGAATTTTATGATTTTAAGTCAATAGAAATATTAGAAGGGACAGCATTATCTACTGTTTATGCAAATGAAAACGGAATAATTTTGGCGTTTTAACTATGAAAGATAAAAAGAAAATAGAAATAATATTACTTTTTATTATAGCTATTTTTTTCTTTATATTAATTATTCTTCCTAAGAAAAAAACTGAAGTTAAAATTGACAGTTACAAAAATTATATTGTAAATCCAAGAAAAAAATTAGATAAGGATGTCTTAAAAGTTGGAGTTCCGTTAAGAGAGAAACCGTTAAATGTTTTTGATGATGGTGATGGAACGGTGTCACTATTATCTAGATTAATTCATCCTTCGCTTTTATACAAGGACAAAAATGATAAAGCAAAACTTGAAATAGCTGAAGAATATTGGTATGAAGATTTAGGAAAAACTATTTCTGTTAAATTAAAAAAGGATTATAAGTTTTCAAATGGAGAATTATTAACTGCTAAAAATGTATACAATACATATTTAGTTTTAGCTGATCCTTCATATTCTGGAAAATATGTTAATTATGTTAATAATTTAAAGGGATATTTCGACTATAAATTAAAAGTAACAGATAAATTACATGGTATAGAGGTATTAGGCGATTATTTTATTAAATTTCATTTTAATGATGCAAGTTTTTCAAATATTTATTCTTTAATGTTTCCTATAGTTAATATAAAGAAAACAGATTTTAGATACAATGATTTATCTAAGGTTAAGTATGTTGATTTGTTAAACGGGGCGGGAAGATATAAGGTAGAAAATATTGTAGATGAAAATATAAAATTGATATTGAAAGATAATAAAAAAAACAAAGATATTAAAATAAAAAAAATAGAAATTTCTTTTTGGGATTATCGTGATGCAATGCATAAATTTCAATCTGGAGAATTAGATATTTTGTATAAATACCCAAAAGGAAAAAATTTCTATAGAGATTATAATGAAAGAACTAGACAATATTCTAATCATATAGATTTTCAGTCGGTCATTTTTAATTTTATTGGGTTTAATCAAAAAAGTAATATTTTTAAAAATGAAAATTATAGAAGGGCACTTAGAGATTCTATAGAAGTAAAAAAAATATTTGAAGAAAAATATGGAAAAGATGTTTATGATTTTCCGGAAATACCGGTATATAAAAATTCATGGTTTAATAGTGATAATTACAAATTAGATAGAAAAAATAATTTATCAGAGGAATTATCTAAAAAATATAAACGTCAAGGTAAATATTTTATTGATAAAAATGGTGAATATATAACAGTCAAATTAGCATATATGGAAGAAGATAGTTTCGCTAATGATATTAAAGAATATATTGTTAATGAAATTGAAAATGAGGGTATAAAGGTAAAGTTAAAATCATTGTCACCTCAAGAAATGTATAAACATTTAAATGATGAAGATGAAGATTACGATATTTATATTTCACAAGGAAGAATGACTGAGATACCTTCATATCAATATGATAATAAAAATAAAGAGGGTAAATACGAAAATATAAATACATTGTTAGATACTTCTTTTTATTATATTTTAGAAAAAATTAGAGAAGATGTTTATAGTGAAGAGTTAAATAAATTAACTTATCAATGGAAGAAAAATTTCGATAAAACAACACCATATATAGTTTTATCAACAGAAAATATTACGTCTATAATAAATAAAAGAGTAAAGGGTATCTACATAAATGAGTTTATTGGATTATCAGATATAGAAAATTTAAAAAATATAGAATTTACAGATTAATAATTTTTTATGCTATAATAATAAGGCTGAAAAATATTAATTTTTAGGAGGAATAAAATGAGTAAGTTAGTATCAAAAGAAAATAATAAGGCTGTTTTTGTAGAAACAGTAAAATTTGATGTTTTTAAAGAAAAATTACAAGAAGCATATCAAAAAAATAAATCTAGATTTAATATACCTGGGTTTAGAAAAGGAAAAGCACCAAGAAGAATTATTGAGATGAATTATGGTAAAGAAGTATTTTATAATGATGCGTTGGATTTAATTTTACCTGATGCATATCAAAATGCAATTGAAGAATTAAAAATTACACCTGTTTCAAGACCACATGTAGACTTTGGCAAAATTGAAGAAGGTAAAGATATAGAATTAAAATTTGAAGTAGAAACATATCCTGAATTTGAATTAGCAGACTATACAAAATTAGAAGTTACAAAACAAGATACAGAAGTAAAAGAAGAATTAGTAGAAGCTAGAATTCAAGATGAAATTCAAAAAAATGGGGTTATAAAACCTGTTGAAAGAGAAATTCAAATAGGTGACGTGGTAAATATTGATTTTGAAGGCTTTAAGGATGGAGTAGCATTTGAAGGCGGTAAGGCTGAAGGATACGATTTAAAAATCGGCTCAAAATCATTCATCCCAGGATTTGAAGAAGGTTTAATTGGTAAAAAATTAGGCGAAGAAGTAGAATTGAATTTAACATTCCCGGAAGAATATCAAGCAGAAGATTTAAAAGGACAAGAAGTACTATTTAAGGTAAAAGTTAATGAAGTAAAAGAAGAAGTATTTCCGGAATTAGATGATGATTTTGTAATGGATGTTTCAGAATTTGATACAGTTGATGAATACAAAGAATCAATTAGAAAAGAATTAAAAGAAAATTTAGAAAAAAATAATGAAATTGAATTAGAAAATCAAGTAATCGAAGAAGTAATAAGACGTACAGAAATTAGCGTGCCTAATCAAATGATTGAAGATCAATTAGAACAAGAATATCATGAATATACTCATCAAATAAGCCATATGGGAATTGATATGAAGACATATTTCCAATTAACAGGATCAAGTGAAGAACAAATTAGAGAACAATTGAGAGAAAGAGCTGAAAATAAAGTGAAAATAGACTTGATTTTAGAAAAACTTGTAGAAGAAAAAGAATATGCTGTTTCTGACGATGAAGTAGAAAATGAATATAAAGATGTTGCAAAACAATATAAAAAAGAAGATGATGCTGAATTTATTGAAAAAATGAAACAACAAGTATCACCTGAAAGAATTAAAGTAATTTTACAAAGAAGAAAAGCTGTTGATGAATTCAAACAAAATGTAGTATTTGTTGACAAAAAAGAAGAAAAAGAAGAATCAGAAGAAAAATAATATTATATTCTGAAATAAAGGAGGAAATATATGCCATTAGTGCCAACAGTTATAGAAACGACCAATAGAGGTGAAAGAGCATACGATATATATTCTAGATTATTAAGAGAAAGAATAATTTTTGTATCAGGAGAAATAAATGATCAAATGGCAGATATTATAGTAGCACAATTATTGTTATTAGAATTTGAAGATCCTGATAAAGATATACAATTGTATATTAATTCTCCAGGGGGATCTGTAACAGCAGGATTAGCTATTTATGACACAATGAATTACATTAAACCTGATGTGTCGACTATTTGTATCGGACAAGCTGCAAGTATGGGAGCTGTATTGTTGACAAGTGGAGCAAAAGGTAAGAGATTTTCTTTACCAAACTCAAATATTTTAATACACCAACCGTTAGGTGGGGCACAAGGTCAAGCAACAGAAATTAGTATAGTTGCAGAACAAATATTAAAAATCAGAGAAAGATTAAATAAAATACTTTCAGATCAATCAGGTCAAAATATTGAACAAATTAAATTAGATACTGAAAGAGATAAATATATGACAGCTCAAGAAGCGTTAGAATATGGTCTAATAGACAAAGTGATTGAAAGTCATAAGGAGATTTAATGTCTGAATTTATGGAACATGAATCTTATTGCTCATTTTGCGGTAAATCATCAAGTGATGTTAGATTAATTTCCGGACCAAATAATGTATTTATATGTAATGAATGTGTAGATTTGTGTAAGGAAATTTTAACTGAAGAAAAAGAAGTAGTTGATGATATGGATTTTTCAAATCTTCCCATACCACAAGAAATCAAGCAATATCTTGATGAATATGTTATAAAACAAGATAAAGCTAAAAAAACGTTGGCTGTTTCAGTTTATAATCACTATAAAAGAATTAAATATGCTAAGGAAACAGATACTGAGATTCAAAAATCAAATATTTGTCTTGTGGGACCAACGGGATCAGGTAAAACTTTATTAGCTCAAACATTGGCTAAAGTTTTGGATGTGCCATTTGCAATAGCTGATGCTACAAGTTTAACTGAAGCCGGATATGTTGGGGAAGATGTTGAAAATGTAATATTAAAATTAGTTCAAGCAGCAAATTACGATGTTGAAAAAGCACAAAAAGGTATAATTTATATAGATGAGATAGATAAAATTACTAGAAAATCTGAAAATGTTTCAATTACTAGAGATGTTAGTGGAGAAGGGGTACAACAAGCTTTATTGAAATTAATTGAAGGGACGATAGCAAATGTACCGCCAAAAGGGGGTAGAAAACACCCTAACCAAGAGTATATCCAAGTAGATACGAGTAATATTTTATTTATAGTTGGTGGAGCGTTTGAAGGTATTGAAAAGCTTATAGAAAATAGAACTGAAAAGAAATCAATAGGATTTGGAGCAGAATTAGGTGGTAAACATATAGAAAATTTAGGTGAAAAGCTAAAAAATATTTTACCTCAGGATTTAATGAAATACGGATTAATACCTGAATTTATAGGGCGTATTCCAATAATTGTTACACTTGAAGATTTAAACGAAGAAGCTCTAGTTAAAATACTTACGGAGCCTAAAAACGCTTTAATAAAACAATATCAAGAACTATTTAAGTTAGATGGAGTTGATTTAATTTTTGAAGATGGATCCATTGAAGAGATTGCAAAATTGGCTATAAAAAGAAATACAGGTGCAAGAGGACTAAGAGCCATACTAGAAGATAAATTGTTAGACATTATGTTTGATATACCAAGTAAAAAAGATATATCTAAGTGCATAGTTAGTGTTGAAACAATAAGGGATAATAAATCTCCACAACTAGTATAGGGGCTTCTTAGCCTTTTTTATTAAGGAGTATAAATGAATAGTATTTATAAAAAAACTAAATTAAAAATGCCTATGCTTCCACTTAGAGGTATATGGATATATCCATCAATGTCAATTAGTTTTGATGCCGGAAGAGATTTTTCTAAAAAAGCTATTGAAATTGCAGAACAAAAAGATGCTTACATATTTTTAACTGCACAGATTGATGCAGTGGCAGAAGAAGCTGATATAGATAATTTTTATACTTATGGGGTTATATCTAAAATCAGACAAAGTATAAAATTACCGGATGGTAATTATAGAGTTTTAGTGGATGGATTGTATAGAGCTAAAATTTTAAAATATATTGATAATCAAAGCGGATATTTTGAAGTTGAATTAGAAAAAGTAGAATATGAAGGAGAAAAAGATAGCATAAAATATGCTGCATCAAAAAAATTGTCTTTAGAATATTTGAAAAATTTTATGGAGTTTAAGAAAAATATTCCTCAAGAAGCTATATATAGTTTGGAAGAAATTGTAAATCCATCAAAATTTGTGGATACATTAATAACATATATAAATCCTAATATTGCTGACGTTCAAAAATTTTTAGAAGAATATGATGTAACAACAAGACTTGAAAAAGTTATTCAGCATATGGCTAATGATATAGATGTACTAAGATATAAACAAATTATAGAAGATAAAGTAAAAGAACAAATCAATAAAGGCCAAAAAGAATACTTTTTAAGAGAACAGTTACAAATAATAAAGTCTGAATTAGAAGGTGATGGTAACTCATTAAATTTTGTTGAAGAATATGAAGAAAAAATAAATAGTTTACCTATTAGTGAAGAAAATAAAAATTATTTATTAAAAGAGTTATCTAGATTAGAATATATTCCAAATGCATCACCGGAAGTAAATGTTATTAGAGGATATTTGGATAATGTATTAGATATTCCATTTGGAAAATTTTCAGATGATGAGATTAACATTGAAAAATCAAGAAAAATATTAGATAAAGATCACCATAGCTTAAAAGATGTAAAAGAAAGAATACTTGAGTTTTTAGCAGTTAGAAAATTAAAAGAAGATGTTAAAGGTTCAATTTTATGTCTTGTAGGGCCTCCGGGAGTTGGTAAAACATCAATAGTTAAATCTGTAGCAGAAAGTATGAATAGAGAATATATCTCTATGAGACTTGGAGGTCTTACAGATGAAAGTGAAATTAGAGGTCACAGGAAAACTTATATTGGTGCAATGCCGGGGAGAATAATTACAAGTTTACAAAGAGCTAAGACGTTAAACCCAGTATTCTTACTTGATGAGATTGACAAGGTAGCATCAAGCTATAAAGCGGATCCAGCTTCAGCCTTGCTAGAAGTTTTAGACCCAAATCAAAATACAGAATTTTTAGATAGATATATTGAAATTCCTGTGGACTTATCAAGGGTAATGTTTGTAACTACTGCAAATACAACATCTACAATTCCAAGACCTTTATTAGATCGTATGGAAATAATAGAGTTATCAGGATATGCAGAATATGATAAGTTAATTATTGCAAAAAAATTCTTACTTCCAAAACAAACTAAAGAAAATGGCTTAAAATCATCTCAATTGCAAGTTTCAGACAGTGTTCTTGAATTAATTATAAAAAATTATACAAGAGAGTCAGGAGTTAGAAATTTAGAAAGACAAATTGCTAAATTAGCTAGAAAAGCAGCTATGAAAATTGTAGAAGGGGCTAAAGTAGTAAGAGTATCTGTTAAAAATTATAGAGAATTTTTAGGTAAAGAAAGAATTTTAGATGATGATATAGTAAGAACTCCGGAAGTTGGGATTGTTACAGGTCTTGCATGGACCCCGGTAGGTGGAGAATTACTTCAAATAGAAATAAACACCATGAAAGGAAAAGGTAAAATTCAACTGACTGGATCTTTGGGTGATGTTATGAAAGAATCAGCAATGGCTGCACTTTCATATATTCGTTCAAATCAAGAAAAACTTAATATTTCAGAAGAATCATTTGAAAAATTAGATATTCATTTACACGTTCCTGAAGGAGCAACACCAAAGGATGGACCATCAGCAGGTATTACAATTTCAACCGGGATAATTTCTGCACTTACAAATCGAAAAGTAAGACAAGATATTGCAATGACTGGAGAAGTAACCATTAGAGGTAGAGTTTTACCTATTGGTGGATTAAAAGAAAAATCTCTTGCAGCACGAAGATATGGAATAAACAATATAATAATTCCTAAACTAAATGAAAAAGATTTAGAGGATATCCCTGAAGAAATTAGAAATGATATGAATTTTTATCCTGTAAGTTCAGTGGAAGAAGTAATAAAGTTAGCATTAGTAAATGAGGAAAAAAATGAAAATAATTAACCCTGAGCTTGAAAAAATAGCAGTTAAACCTGAACAATATCCATCAAATAATCTTCCGGAAATAGCATTAGCAGGTAGATCAAATGTTGGGAAATCATCTTTGATTAATTCTCTAGTAAATAGAAAAAATTTGGCAAGGACAAGCTCTAAACCTGGAAAAACAAGAACAGTAAATTTTTATAATATTGACGGAAAATTTAGATTAGTTGATTTGCCGGGGTATGGGTATGCTGCTGTATCAAAATCTGAAAAAGATAAATGGGCAGAAACAATTGAAACATATTTAAGTGTTAGGGAAAATCTTAGAGAAGTTATTTTACTTGTTGATATAAGACATGAACCTACAGAAAATGATGTGATGATGTATAATTGGATAATTGAAATGGGATTTTCAGGATATGTGATTGCCACAAAACTTGATAAAATAGGTAAATCTAGATTGCAACAACATATAAAAACTGTGGCTACTAAACTTGGTATAGATGATAGAAAGAAAATAATTTACTATTCTTCAGAAACTAAGGAAAATAGAGATTATATATATAAATTTATTGAAGAGATAATATAAAATTATTGATGATAAACATAAAATATGTTTAATATAATTATAAAATTATTTATATATGTTTTCTAATAAGGTAATAGATATACAAAAGAATTTTTTTATGATATAATTACTTGTAATAGTGAAAGAAAAGTTTATACTTTATAATAAAAACGGAGAAAGGAGTTAAAATGATTAAATTAGATAAGTTATTAATAAAAGAAAAAGAAATATTTGGTTTGAAAACGACTTTTGAAGTTTTAGATAAAGATTGGGAAACTATACTCACCTAATGTTAGGCTTATGAGATTAAGAGTTATTTAATTTATATAATCTTGAGGAAGCGAGCATATTTTATAATTTTAATTGATAATTATTTTAAATCAGAAAGATTTTTCTTTCTGATTTTTTTATGTGAAGGAGAAAAAATGAATTTTTTATATTATTTAAGGAAAAAGTGGAAGTTAACCTCAGTTATAATATTATTAAATATATTAGAACAATTTTGTGTAGTATTTTGGGGATTTTCAACAGCTAAACTTATTACTAATATATCTGGGAAAAATATTAATGAGTTTAGGTTTTGGCTTATATTAATGATAGCAGACATAACAATTTGGATATTTGAGATATACTTAAAAAAAATATATTATCAAAAATGGGTCCAAGAAACTAATATAGAGATAAGGAAAGATATAACAAAAAAATTATTAAATACAGATTACAAGGAATATGTAAAAAAAGACACAGGAGCATATATTTCATGGTTAACAAATGATATTTCAATGATAAATGATTATGGTTTTGATGTTTTGAATTATGTAATTGGACAAGTTATTTCAATTATTTTTAGTGTAATTGCAACAGTATACTTTAATTTTTCTATATTATTTACAATGATTATTTTAGCGATATTTGTTATAAATGCACCAAAGTTATTTAAGAAAAAAGTACAATCTGAAATGGAAAAAGTAAGTATTGAAAATGAGAATTTAACAAATGATTTAACCGATATTTTTAACGGATATGAAGATTTAAAATTTTTGAACTTAGAAGATTATATGATTAATAGAGTAGAAAGATCATCACGAAAATTAGCTAGACAAAGGTATATTTATGCAGATATATCAGGAAAAATGTCAAGTGTTGTAAATGGAACAAGTTTAGTAAGTCAAGTAATATTATTTTCTCAAACAGCATATTTGTTTTTTTATGGATTATTACCAATAGGCGCAATAAGTGGTATTCAATATTTTTCAGCGCTTATATTTT
Organism: Helcococcus sp. KG196; assembly: GCF_046035495.1. Lineage (NCBI taxonomy): Bacteria > Bacillati > Bacillota > Tissierellia > Tissierellales > Peptoniphilaceae > Helcococcus > Helcococcus sp. KG196. The sequence continues at coordinate 22,943 of NZ_JBFNFI010000009.1, read as the reverse complement.
CAGGTTTAACTGGATTATCTGCAAATTTACTGGAAATGAAAGCTGTAAATCCAATATTTAAGAAATTTGATAATATAATTGAAAGTAAAAGTATTGAATTATTAAAAATTAATTCATCATTAAATAATTCAATTGATTTTAAAAATATAAATTTTAGGTATGGTAATAATACAAAAATATTAAATAATTTCAGTTATAACTTTGAAAAAGGGAAAAAATATGTGATAATAGGAGATTCCGGTAAAGGTAAAACTACATTATTAAATATTTTAATAGGAAAATTGGAAAATTATGATGGAGATATAATGTGGGATAATAAAAATATTAAGGAAATAAACAAAGATTCAATAAGAAATAAAATTATATATTTGAATCAAAATCCTCACATATTTAATGCTAGTATAAAAGAAAATATTCTTTTATCAGAAAATATAAGTATAGATAGATTAAATAAAGTCATAAAAGATGTAGGTTTGGAACCTTGGATTAAAACTTTGCCAGATGGTATAAATACAATCATAAAAATGAATGGAAAAAACATTTCAGGAGGACAAAAGCAAAGAATAGTAATTGCAAGAGGATTATTGAGAAATAAAGATATTATTTTACTTGACGAATCTACATCATCACTCCATAATGAAGCAGCAGTTGAAATTGAAAAAATGATATTTTCAAATAATGATTTAACAGTAATTATGGTTACTCATTTATTAAGGGAAGAAATAAAAAATATGATAGATGATATTATAAAAATGTAGGAGAAAACAATGAGTATAAGCTATGGAGTAGAAGAATATATTAACAGAAATTTTTTATCCTTAAATCGGAATATCTATCGTATTATAAATAAAAGTAGGACTTATTTTAAGTTAGCTAAAAGTGATAAAGATATAATAGTTTTAATTTCTAAAAGTGATTTTGATGAAAATACTAAAAAAATTTTTGAAACGATTAAAGATGTTTATCCGAATATAGAAGTTATCTATTATTCAATATATAATAAAAATTCAATGATAAACGTAAAAATGTTTTTTAAGGAAAATAAAACAGCCATATTAGTAGGAGCATCAGGGGCTGGCAAATCAACCTTAACTAATTATTTGCTATCGATAGAAAATGCAGTAATACAAGATGTTAGAAGTGATGGAAAAGGAAAACACACAACCACATCAAGCTCTCTTTATTATTTGCCGGAAACTAATTCGTATTTGATAGATACACCAGGGTTTAAGACAATTTCCACAAGAAGAGAAGTAGATGAAGATATTTTATTTGAAGAGATAAGCAAATTGAGTAATTTTTGTAAATTTAATGATTGCAAACATGATACAGAACCTGGATGTGCTGTAAAAAAAGCAATTGAAAATGGAGATTTATCAAGAGAGTTATATGATAGATATCTTATAAATAAAGATAAGGAACTTCGATTTAAAAAGTTTGAAAAAAAGAAATTTGCAAAAAAAGAGAGAAAAAAGATATAATATTAAAAACTTATTAGATTTTATAAGTCTAGTATTATATGTGAAGCAATGGAATTCCTTTTAAGGTTTTTTAAAAAGAATTCCCAAAATATATGAAATTAGGGAATTCTTTTTTATTTTTATATTTTTATTTTCAACAAATTTAAAATATTAATCTATATAAAGCCTCATATCCATATTGCATAATATATAAAATAATTCCTATTGCCCAGAATTTTAAGAATGCTGTTATTATAAAAAATCTATGAAACTTAAAATCGGTCATACCACATATCATGCAAGAAATATCATCAGGCATAAATGGTACGATAAGCACTATTATAAACATTTTCTCTATTTTATTGCCTTTATTTAGCCAATCAATTTGTTTGTTTATAGCTTTTTCGGTAAATAGTAACCCGATGAATTTTTTACCATATTTTCTACCTAAATAAAAGTTTATAACTGAACCTATCATTATTGCAACATAATTCAGCATAAAGCCGATTAATGGACCATATGCTATAACAACTGATAAATTAGTTATACCCGATGGATTTACAGGAAAAACTGTGAAAAACGCTTGTAACACTATAAAAAATAATGGAGCAAAAATTCCAAATTTTGAAAGTAGATTTGCAAATTTTTCTCTATCAACAAAATAACCTTCTCTAAATGCTAATATAGTTAAAACGATAATAACTAGAGCAATTATTAATCCAAAAAATTTTAATATTTTTCTTTTTTTGTTAATTTTATTATCTAAATGTTCTTCTTTAATTTTTTCTAATTTTTGTTTGTAATTATCTTGAGTCATTCTTCCTCCAAAATAATAGTACATTTAAATCAATTTAAATTCAAATATATTACTATTTTTTAAATTAAAAAGAGGCAAGATTGCCTCTTATGTATAATCTATTTTATAATTCTTCAAATAAGCTTTTATCAACTCCACATATTGGACATGTCCAATCTTCAGGAATTTCATCAAAAGATGTACCCGGTTCTATACCACTATCTGGGTCACCCACCTCCGGATCATAGATATAACCACACGCTGTACATTCCCACTTTGTCATAAAACTTCCCCCTTAAATTGTATATTATATCTACAATTATATATTATATTATTAAAAATTTAAACTATTCATAAATATGATTAAAATTTACTTAGTTTGGGTAACATTATAGTGCAATGTATAAAGGAGGGCAGATGGAATATTTTTTTTATAAAGAATTTTGCGGTGGAATAAAGAATATAAATAAACTGGTTGATAAAATATTGAAAGATGTCACTCCTATTTTAAATGAAGATTTGCTTTTTGATATAAGGCTTATATTAAATGAGCTTTTAATAAATTGCCATGAACACGGAAATAAGTATGATGAAAAAAAATGTATAGAATTAGAATTTATGATTAATGATAAAACAATTTATTTTTCTGTTAGAGATGAAGGAAAGGGTATTACAGATAGAAAAACTTATGAAAATAGTGAATGCAAATGTCATGGTAGAGGATTGATATTAGTTGAATCTTTAGTTGATGATATTAAGTTTGAAAAAAATAAAGTAAAGTGTTTTATAAAATTATAGCTCCATTATCTTTTTGGATAAGATGGAGTTTTTTTATTTAATTATGTTCAATTTTGTGATAAAATCTATTTTGTGAAAAATACGAGTTAATTAAGAAGTGACCCAGGGAGGGTACAGATGAAAAAGATAAGAAATATAGCAATTATAGCACATGTTGATCATGGAAAGACGACTTTAGTTGATTCTATGTTAAAACAAAGTGGAATTTTTAGAGAAAATCAAGAAGTTTCAGAAAGGGTTATGGATAACAATGACCTGGAAAAAGAGAGAGGAATCACAATTCTTTCAAAAAATACAGCCATAAATTATAATGACTACAAAATTAATATTATTGATACGCCGGGACATGCTGATTTTGGTGGAGAAGTAGAACGTGTATTAAAGATGGCGGATGGAGTATTACTATTAGTAGATGCTTTTGAAGGAGTTATGCCTCAAACAAAATTTGTAATAAAGAAAGCAATCGAATTAAAGTTGCCAGCTTTAATTTGTTTGAATAAAATAGATAGAGATAAGGCAAGACCTGAAGAGGTAATTGATGAAATTTTAGATTTATTTATAAGCTTAGAAGCTCCAGAAGAATATTTAGAAGCACCAATTATTTATGCATCAGGTAAAAACGGGTGGGCTAGCTTAGAGGCAGGTGTCCAAAAAGATGATTTAACTGATTTATTAGATACTATTGTTGAACATATTCCTGAACCAAAAGGTGAATTGGATAGACCTTTTGAAGTTTTAATTTCTACTACAGACTACAGTGAATATTTAGGAAGAATTGGTATAGGTAAAGTTGAACAAGGTGAAATTAAAGTTGGAGATCCTGCATTTATATTGAATTATAATGATTCATCAAAAAAAATGAGAATTAAGATTACTACAATTTATGAATTTGAAGGATTAAATAGAGTTGAAGTACAAAGTGCCAAAGCTGGTTCAATCGTTGCTATTTCAGGGGTTGAAGGTATCCATATTGGGGATACATTATGTCAAAATGAAGATATGGATCCAATTGAATTTGTTAAAATTTCAGAGCCTACATTGGCTATGAGATTTTTAGTAAATAATTCTCCATTTGCCGGTTTAGAGGGAGATTTTGTAACATCAAGACATTTAAGGGCAAGACTTATGAAGGAAAAAGAAACAGATGTTAGCTTAAAAGTAGAGGATACAGAATCAACAGATGCTTTTAAGGTAAGTGGTAGAGGGGAATTACATTTATCCGTTTTAATTGAAAATATGAGAAGAGAAGGATATGAATTCCAGGTATCTAAACCGGAAGTTTTGTTCCATGAAGAAAATGGTAAAAAAATGGAGCCAATGGAAATTGTAACAATTGATGTTGAAGAACAATATGTTGGTACAATTATAAATAAACTAGGTGTTAGAAAAGCTGAAATGACAACCATGGAAAATACATCAGCAGGATATGTCAGACTTACATTTAAGATGCCTGCTAGAGGTATGATAGGATATAGACAGGAATTCATTTCTGATACAAAGGGTACAGGAATTATAAATACTGAATTTGATTCTTATGAACCATATAAAGGGGATATCCCTTCAAGACAATTTGGTTCATTGATTGCTTATGAAACTGGTAAAGCAACGGGTTATGCTCTTGATTCGGCTTGGAAGAGAGGAAATATATTTATCGAACCTGGAGATGAAGTATATGAAGGAATGGTTGTTGGAGAAAATCCAAAGGGATTAGATATTGAAGTTAACGTAGCTAAGAGGAAAGCAAAGACAAATATCAGATCGTCTGCATCAGATGATGCTCCAAACTTGCCACCATCAAAGAAATTAAGTTTAGAGGAAATGCTAGAATTTATTGAAAATGATGAATTGGTAGAAGTTACACCAAAGAGTTTGAGAATAAGAAAAAAAATATTAAATTCAGAAATGAGATATAAATCTAAGAAAAATAGTTAAATTTTTTATATTATGTTATAATTTTATTTAGGGTAACCTAATTTTAATGAGAAAGGCTTATAGTTAAAATGAATGTAGTAAAATCATATAAAAAAGTATTGGAAAAAAAATTATTTTTTATAATCTTTTTGATTTTATCTTTAGTTTTTTTATCTATAGTTTCTATAAATATTGGTTCTTCTGATATGACTATTATGGATAGTATTTTAACTTTGATGGGCAAAAGCTCAAATGAGTTTAATCATATTATCTTTAACATAAGACTTCCCAGAATTTTAGGCGGAATATTTATTGGTATGACAATTGCTTTATCAGGATTGATAATACAATCAGTATTAAACAATCCTTTGGCTTCACCATCAACATTAGGGATTTCAAATGCTTCAGTTTTGGGGGCAAATATATCTTTGATTTTGTTTGCAAAAATAGGGATTGAGAGCAGTATGTTTTTAACCGGATTATCATCTTTTATTGCCGCGGTTATCTGTACTTTTATAATTATAATGTTTTCATCCATGAAAAAATCAAGTAATGCTACTGTTTTATTAGCAGGTATTGCTTTGAACTTTTTATTTTCGGCATTGACTATTTTGATACAATTTTTTTCAACTGATGAAGAAATAGCTTCTGCTGTATCTTGGACTTTTGGAGATCTTGGTAGAATAAATATAAATGAAGTAAAGTTTGTAGCGATTGTATTAGTTGTATCTGCATTAATTATATATAAATTGAGATGGAAATATAATGCGATGGATATGGGAGAGAGTACAGCACATTCTTTAGGAATAAATATTAAAACTATGAGAAATTTATCTATAATTGTAGCTTCTCTTAACACCGGTATAGGAGTTGCTTATGTTGGAATGATTGGATTTGTGGGATTGTTGGCACCTCAAATTTCTAAAAGGATAATAGGAGAAGATAAAAGATTTTTAATTCCGGCAAGTATGCTTTTAGGGTCGATTATAGTTTTAGTGAGTGATTGTATAGGAAGAGTAGCCGTTAAACCACATATATTACCTATAGGAGCAATAACATCTTTGTTTGGTGCACCATTTTTTATTTATATATTATTCAAGGAGAATTAAATGGATTTATTAAAAATAGATAATTTATCTTTTAAATATTCTGATTATATTTTGAAAAATATATGCCTTGATATAAAAAAGGGAGATTTTATTTCACTATTAGGAATAAATGGTGCGGGAAAATCAACTATATTGAAAAATATAAATAAGCTATTGAAACCTCAAAAGGGCTGTATTTATCTAAATGGTAAAAACATTGATAAAATAAGGAATCAAGAATTGGCGAAGAATATTTCATATGTAAGTCAGTATAATAAACCAACTAAAAATACAGTTTTCGATACTATTTTAATTGGTAGAGTTCCTTACATAGACGGAAAAGCAAGGGATATTGATTATGAAAAAGTAGAAAATTTAATATCTAGGTTAAATTTGGAAAAGTATGCATTAAGGGATACAAATTCTCTTAGTGGTGGAGAATTTCAAAAAGTCGTCATTGCTAGGGCATTGGCTCAAGAACCTAAAATTATTTTATTGGATGAACCTACAAGCAATCTTGATATAAAAAATCAGGTTGAAGTTATGACTTTAATTAAAGAATATTGTCTTGAAAAGGGAATTTCTGTAATAATAAGTATTCATGATATAAATTTATCGCTTCAATTTTCTGATAAATACATAATGTTAAAAAATGGAGAAGTATTTATGTATGGAGGAAATAATATAATTTCAGCAGAAAATATTAAAAGTATATATGGACTAGATGTAGATATTATAGAATATAACAATAGAAAAGTAATAATAATTGATTAAGGAGGAAAAATGAAAAAATCACTATTGTTTTTATTATCATTTGTTTTTTTGTTAGTATCTTGTTCTCCTAATATTAAACACAAGGAACAAGGACAAAAAAAAGATAAATCTGTTTCTGAATCATATGTTATAAAGGATATTAAAGGTAGACAAGTAAAATTTGAAAAAGTACCAAAAAAGGTTATAACTCTTGGACATGGAACCTTAAAATATTACACTTATGTGGCTGGCCCTGATGAATTGGTAGGAATAGAAAAGGCTGATAAATCAGTACGTGCTGTTGAAGGACAATCTATTCATCATGCATATGAAAATATAAGAAATGTTGAAACGGTTGGAAATGGAGGACCTAAGATTTCTCCTAATTATGAAAAATTAGCTTATACTAAAGCCGACGTAATTTTTGCAGCATATGAAAGTTCTAAAGAAGATTTTGATAAATTGCAAGAAAAATCAAAAATACCTGTAGTTGCTATTAGTACAATAATGAGTGGAAATATTTTTACTGACGATGCTTATAAAACTTTTGAAATTATAGGTAAAACTATGAAAAAAGAAAAAAGGGCTGAAGAGATAATTAGTAAAATAAAAGAAGTTGAAAAAGATTTAAAATCAAGATCAAAAGATATAAATAAAGAGTTGAGTCCTGAAACTTATTTTGGTGCTACAAGCTTTAGGGGACCACAAGGGATTTTATCTACTAAAACAAATTTAGACTTATTAAATGTTATTAAGGTTAAAAATGTAATGGAAAAATATACTAAGAAAAGATCTATAATAATTGATAAAGAAAAATTATTAGAAATTAATCCGGATCAAATTATTTTAGATATGAGTGGTAAAAAGCCATTGTATGAAGATATAAAGAGAGATCCTAATTTTTATAATTCATTAAAAGCCTTTAAAAATAATAAGGTGTATGCTATAATGCCTTATTTTACATATGGTATGAACTTTGATACAGCTTTAGTTAATATGTATTACATAGGAAAGCTTATGTATCCTGAAAATTACAAAGATGTAAATTTGAAGGAAAAATCCAATAGTATTTATAAGACATTTGTTGGAAAAGAAGTTTATGAAAGCATGATAAAGGTGCATCCGGAAAGTTTTAAGGAGTTTAAGATTAATGAATAGTTTGAGAGATTTATGTATAGAAAAATTAAGTACTCAAAGACAAGATATTGATACATCAAATATAATGTGGAATAAAAGAGCGGAAGAATTTTCAAAGAATGTTTTATCGGAAAAAGATGATTATATTGATTATTTTTTAAGTCATGCTGATATAAAAAATAAAACTGTAATAGATATTGGCTGTGGAAGTGGAAAGTACTTAAAGCTTTTACTTGATCAAGGAGCTATTGTAGAAGGATTAGAGCCATCCATAAATATGATAAAAAAATCAAAAGAATATCTAAATTCTTCAGGATATGATTCTGATAAAATAATAATTCATAATGTTGCTCTTCAGGATTTTGAAATAAAAAAACAGTATGATTATGTTTTTATATCAAACAGCCCTGTCATATCGTATTTTGAAAACTATGATAAGATTTTATCTTTAGCTAAAGAGGGAATATTCATAGGTTCTTGGCTTGAAAGTAGAGATTCATTGCTTGACTATGTTTCAAAAAAACTTAATATAAAGATAAAAGGTCATGGTGGAAACTCGAGTATTTATTTTTTCAATTTACTATTAGAGGATACAAGGAAAGTATGTTTTGAAACTCTTGATTCTGAACAAATTATTAAGATAAAAGAAAATTTATTTATTGAAAGATATGCTAATTGGATCTATGGTGTAAATTATACTGATAATGATATTTCTAAAATATTGGATATTATATCAAAATTAAAAGATGAAAACGGATTATATCAAATTAATAAATCTTCCAAAAGGTCTATGATTTTTGCCTATAAATAAAAAAGGTATATTAATGTTAGTCGGTATATTAAAAATAAAAGAGATAGTTATCAAATATGATTAAAATATGATTGACAAAAAAATGTTAAACAATATATAATAATAATATAAACAATAGGAGGATAAATAGATGAATAAAAACAAAATATCTCCTGCTGTTGTAAGACGTTTGCCAAAATATTTTAGATACTTAACAAATCTTGAAAAAGAAGGAGTCGAAAAAATTTCTTCAAGACAATTAAGTGAAATCACAGGATTTACAGCATCTCAAATAAGACAAGACTTAAATCATTTTGGTGGATTTGGACAGCAAGGTTACGGATACAGAGTTACAGATTTGAAAAATTCAATAATTAAGATTATTGGATTAAATCAAGAATATAATGTTGCGATAGTTGGATTTGGACATATAGGACAAGCTATATACAGATATAGAGGATTTGATACGAAGAAATTTAATGTATTGGGAGTCTTTGACTTAGAGGACTATGAAGCATTGGATGGAAAGGTTAAAGTTCAGTCCATAGATAAATTTGAAGATTTCCTTACAAAAAATCAAGTAGATATAGTTGTTTTAACAGTTCCTAAAGAAGAAGCTCAAAAGGTTTCAGATATGCTAGTTGGAAAAAATGTAAAAGGTGTTTGGAATTTTGCTCCAACAAATGTAAAAGTTGATGATAACATTCCGGTAGAAAATATCCACTTGAGTGAATCGCTATATACATTGATTTATTATATGGGTAATCCAGAACAATATATAGAAAAATAAGAAATAAAGTTCACTGACGGCAATGGTTCTCGCTTCTAAAGAAGCTGTGGATGTGCCTACGTGAACTTTATTTTTTATTGTTTATAATATTTAATATATTTTTTTTAGTATTTAGTTTATTTAATTTATCACATAATTCAAGAGAATTATTTAAATTTTCGTTTGCTTTTTCTTGTTCATTCAACTTTTCGTAAATTTGATATTTTAAAAAGTATAGATAAGGATAGTAGTTTGATAAATTAGATGTATCTATATTAAATAAATTATTTATCATTTTTAAGCATTCTTGATATTTAGCTTTTCTCATTTGTATTATTATATAATTTATTTTTATAGAAATATATGTACTGGATATTATTAAAATGTTTTTATTACAAAAATCAATTATTTCAGTATATTTAGCATACCCATCTGTATAATTTTTCAATATTGCTAATTCTTTTAGGCATCTAAATTCTAAAACATTGTATTTATATTTATCATAATTTTCTATATTATAATCCGGATTATTTATTTTTAATGATTTAATAAAAAATTTGTAAGCATTGTCAAAATCTCTAGGTATATTTCTTAAATAATATATACCTTTAATTAGATAAAAATATTGAGATATGTAGGGAGTTTTATCTAAATTTTTTTCTAAAATTTGTATTTCTTTATTTAAAGAGGTAAAGTTCATATCACTTAATTTATCTTCTATTGAATTTATAGCCTCTTCTACTTCTTCACTATAAAAAGTTAAATGTTTACTAAATATATTTATCAAGTTTAACTTATATACATTTGACAGTGCGACTAAATGATCTAAGAAAATTTTATTGTTACCATTTTCTATACGTCTCAGAGTCTTTATATTTATAAAAGCTCTTTCGGAAACCTCTTTTTGACTTAAAGAAAGATTTTTTCGTATATTTTTTAGTTTTTTTCCAAAATTATTGTACATATAATCTCCTTATATTATCTCACTATATACTCGTTTATTATAACATATTTTTAATAAAAACGAAATGGACAAATTTGTCCCTTATAAATATTTTTTTATTATTATATAATTATTAATAATAAAAAGAAAATGATTGCAAGAGGTATATATGATATTAAAAAGATTACATTTAAGGATTTAGATGAAATATTTAAGGCAATAGGAGCATTATTTATAATTGATGGAAAAATGAGCATTGGTGATTTATTAGTATTTCAAAGTATAAGTCAATATTTTACAGAGCCTGTACAAAATTTAGTTGGGTTACAACTTACATTTCAAGAATCTTCCATAGCTATTAATAGGTTAAATGAATTAATGGCTATACATAAAAATTATTTTAAAATGGTTAGAATTCAGAATTATAAAATCAATGAAACCCATAAAGAAAGTATAGTTGAAAATGATTCTGAAATAATAACATACTTGTAAGAATGTCACAAATTTTATGATAAATATCATAAAGAACAATACTAACCAAGGAGGAGAATATGGAATTAGTATTACCACAAAATTATGTGGAGATTGAACAAGAAGAGATGATGTATTTGGATGGAGGACTTAGTGTTCCAACATGGTCAGTAACTGGTACTATAGCAGCAGCTGTTTATGCATTTTTAGCCGCTAGTGGTGGGGCGGTTGCATCAGGAGGATTGAAAGTAGTTCTTGGATCTATGGGAATGAGAAATGCACTGGCAGCAGGAATTGTTAAGGCGTTAGGAGTTGTGGGAATAAAAATTGGAAACTCACTAGCTGCTACTTGGTTAAAAACTATTGTGAGTGGTGGAGTTTCGGGACTAGCAAGTAATATAGCAACAGAATTAGATAAAAGGGATGGTAAACATGATGGATGGGTTAAGGTATTTTAACTTAATTATTGGCTTAATATCTTTAATAATTAGTTATATTATATTAAAACTATTTAAGAAGAATAAAATTATTATTAACGTGTCCGTTATTATTTTATTAATTGTTATTTCTCTACTAATAGATCTTAATGAAACAATGCAAGTGGTTTTTGGATCTATTTTTGGAGCTACACTTATAAGTACTTTCGATTTATTTAATAAATAATATTTTTATTAGTGAATTTAATAGTAATATAAAGTTACAGGTTAGATATTTCTAACTTGTAACTTTAATTTACAGATACTTGTAACAGAGATTTCTAAATTTACTAATGAAATAAACTTATTAAAAATACAAATCTTATATATTTTTTTTGTTTACATCGATATTATCTGTTTTTGCATCAAGTAAGATAAAGAAAAATTATATTGTCAAAGCCAATGGACAAATAGCAGATAAGAAAATATCATATATTTCTTTAAATGTTAATGGAACTATAAAAGAAATTATGGTTAATGAAGGAACACATGTAAAAAAAGGAGATGTAATTTTTCTTGTATCTAATGGAGAAGAAAATATCCAAAGAAAAGAATTCGGGAAAATCCTACAAGATAACAAGCCTAAGAAGGAATTACTTGAAAAATTTAGACTATCCTTAGATAAAAAACATAATTAGAATACAAGGGACAAATTTGTCCCTTACAAATATTTTTTTATTATTATATAATTATTAATAACAAAAAGAAAATGATTGCAAGAGGTATATATGATATTAAAAAAATACCATTCTACACTACAACATGACCAATCTGATTGTGCTGCAGCCGTGGTTTCAACGATAATAAAAACTTACGGTCTTGAATTAAGCATAATGAAAATTAGAGAAATAATCGGTACTGATATATATGGAACTACTGTAAAAGGTGTAGTTTATGGATTAGAAAAACTTAATTTTAGTGTTAAAGCAGTAAGATTTAAATTATCAGATTTAAATAAAAAAGTAACACTACCCGCTATTTTGCAAGTTAAAACATTAAGTGGAGAAAATCATTTTATTGTATTACATAAAATTTTAAGAAATAACAAATTTTTAATTGATGATCCAGCAATTGGACTAAAAAAAATAAACAACGAAGAATTAGATAAAATATTTTTAGGAATTGCAATCTTTATGATTCCAAAATCAGACTTTGAGGTAAAAAAAGACAAATCAGGCTCTATGTTTAATATATTTAAGCAACTGATATTACCCCAGAAAAAGCTATTTATAACTATAATATTTACATCACTACTTTTAAGTATATTCGGTATATTATCCAGTATATTTTCAAAAATACTTATGGATGAAGTAATACCTTATAAATTAAAAAATACATTATTTGTATTCTTATTTGTATTTGGATTAGTTTCTATTTTACAAACAATGTTATCTGCATTTAGAAAACATATATTACTATTTTTATCAAGAAAAGTAGATATACCAGTACTTATGGGATATTACAATCATATTATACATTTGCCATATATATTTTTTTCATCAAGAAAAACAGGAGATATAATTACCAGATTTCAAGATGCTATGACTATCAAGGATATTTTTACTTCTGTATCAATATCTTTAATTTTAGACATTGGTTTATCTTTAATAAGTACAATCGTACTTATTAATATAAATTTGAAGTTATTTTTAATTTTATTTGTGATGGTTTTAATTAATATAATATTAATTTATATTTTTAAAAAGCCATATAAAGAAATAAATAAAAAACAAATGGAAGCAGGAGCAGTATTAAATTCTCAATTAATAGAATCTTTACAAAATGTAAATACAGTAAAGGCATTAAATGATGAAGAAAATCAACTTGAAAAATTAGAATATAAATTTGTAAATACATTAAAGATAGCTTATGAAGAAGGAGTTTTATCAAATATACAAGGATCTATCTCATCACTTATAAATACACTAGGTGGGATAATATTTATGGCAGTAGGAGCATTATTTATAATTGATGGAAAAATGAGCATTGGAGATTTATTAGTATTTCAAAGTATAAGTCAATATTTTACAGAACCCATTCAAAATTTGGTAGGATTACAACTTACATTTCAAGAGTCTTCAATAGCTATTAATAGGTTAAATGAATTAATGGATTTAAAAAGAGAAGATGAAAATATAGAACATAAAATAAAAAATATAGATTTAAAGAAAGATATAAATTTTGACGATTTATCATTTGCATATGGTTCAAGACCAAATTTATTAAACAATTTTAATCTAAATATAAAACAAGGAGAAAAATTTGCATTTGTAGGAGATAGTGGAGCCGGTAAATCAACAATAGTTAAACTGTTATTAAAATTTATAGAGCCAAATGCAGGAAAAATATCAATTGGAGAATACGATTTATCAGATATAGATAGTTATTTTTTAAGAAATAAAATAGCATATATACCACAAGAAATAGAACTATTTTCAGGAACTATTATAGAAAATCTAAAAATAGGTAATCAAAATGCATCATATGAGGAAATTATTTCGGTTTGTAAGATGGTAGGGATACATAATACTATAGACAGATTGCAAAATAAATATATGTCATATATTGAAGAAAAAGGTGGAAATCTATCAGGAGGTGAAAAACAAAGATTAGCAATAGCTAGAGCTCTTTTATCAGATTCAGATATTTATATATTTGATGAGGCAACATCTAATTTAGACTCATTTAGTGAAAAGATTATACAAGATTTAATCTTTAATAAGATAAAAAATAAGACAGTAATTATAATAGCACATAGAATATCAACAATAGTGAATTGTGATAGGATATGTTTAATAAAAAGTGGACAGATAAAAGAACTTGGTACACATGAAGAACTTTATTCTCAAGGAAGAGAATATCATGATATGGTTAATATTCAAAATAATTTTATAGGAAAATCTGAAAATATGGGAAATTCAATCATAACTGAAAAAGATGAAATAACATATGAATAATAAAGGAGGGGAGGTTCGACATATTATTTTATTAAATTTTAGGCAGATATTACAAATTTTATGATAAATCATAAAGAACGGTAAGTTTCATAAAAAATAACAAAAATAGGAGGAAAATATGGAATTAGTATTACCACAAAATTATGTAGAGATAGAACAAGAAGAGATGGAATATTTGGATGGGGGGGTATATGTTTCTCAAAAAACTGCTAGGGATGTATTAGCAGCAGTTGCTATTAGCCCAGGATCATACATTTTAGCGGCTACATCTTATACGGCTGCTATTGCAGCAGTTAAATGGGTATCCAAGAGATTCGGAGGTGTTTTTGGATGGATTGCGGGAACTGTATTGGGCATTTTAGGTTCACAAGTAATCGAATTTGGTAGAGCTCTAGCTTATACTGCTTTATATGGAGGTAGAGATATTTCATGGAGCTGGAATCCTTTAAATTTTGGCGTTCAGTTTTAGTTTATGAATGATTTTTTAAAGAAAATATTCTACAGTAATTTAGTTCAGAATTTTACAATATTAATAATAAGTGTAATATATTTTAATTTTTATTATATCAATGGTATTGAACAGGTTTCATATTTGTTAATAATATACTTAATATACTTTATCTTTTTATTATATGAATTTTATAATTATGAAAAAAATCAAATTCAGAATACAATTAAGGTATATAATTTATTATCTTTTATCGTAGTGTTACTGTATATGTTAGGTGGAATTGATTTTTTCAAAATAAATATTGCAATATTAGTAACATTAGCAGTTATTTTGCTAAATTTTTCAAGATATATAGTTTTGTTACTATACACAAAGAAAAAGGGTGTTAAATTTATTGATATAGATAAGGAATTTGATGGCGGATCAGTAAAGTTAAATGCATTTGAGATTACTATTTTGATTATAGGTTTTTTATTTTTGACTATCAATATATCTACAAGAATTCAAGTATTAATTAGCATAGCATTAATAACTCTTTATTTTATTATGTATCATAAAAGAATAAATAATTTTAAATTTATCTTCATCTTGATACAAACTTTGATTATATTAAAATATTATGGAATAAGTGGCATATTAAATTATTCTATTTATGGCTTAATTTTTATGCTTTTATTTAGAAAAACCAAGTAAGGATAATAATAAGTAATTAGGATAGATTATTTTAATATTTCTATCTTAATTACTTATTAAAATAATACAATTCAGGATGAAATATAGGTAAGAGAGATAGAACAAGAAGAGATGGAATATTTAGATGGGGGTGGGGTACCAAGATGGTTGGCAGCGGCAGGTTTTGATATTGCTTTACTTGCAATACCTGCATTAGCTCCACTTGCTGGGATAAAATTTTTAGGAAAACAAGCTGCACAAAGTTTAATAAAAAAATTTGCACCTAAAATTGCAGGAGCTGTAAAAACAGTAGCAACAAAAGTTTTGGGTTTTTCAATTTCATTTTCTGCAAATAGAATAGCAAATCTTATTGTTGATGGGGCTTCAAACTTTACAAGTATTGGAGGAGTAGCAGCATATGCACTTGATTATTTAGATGGAGATCTTAATGGTTGGATCTTTTAGGATGAAAATATGAAATTGTCTATAGAATATAAGGAAGATTTCCCAAATTTAGTAAGAATAAAATCGGATAAAAAAATTCTATTTTTTGAAAAGTTAAAATCAAAAAATAATTTTATAATCGAAAATCTAACTCAACTTTCTATTGAAATTTTGCCATATTATGAAGGGAGTATATTAAATAAAATTTTTTATTATTTTAATTTTTTACTAATTCTTTTAACAGGAATGAGTGATGAAAATTTATTTAATAATATAAAATCAACTTGCATAAATTTTGATAATTTGAAATTTGTAGATAAACTAAATATTGAAATTTTTAAAAATATAGAAGTAATACAAAATGTAGAATACAAATTTGAAGAATATGTAAATAAAAAACATTATATACCATTTTTTTTGATATTTTGTTTACCTATATTCATACTTTTAATATATTTATTTATTAATTTATTGTCAGTCCAAACAAATAGTATTTTAAAATATGTACTTTTGACATTTATTTTTATAATATTTAGTATATTATTTTATAAAAATTTCAAACTTATTAAGATGATTAGATAAAAAATAGGCAGATGTTACAAATTTTATGAGAAAGCATGAATAAAAGTAAGTTAATAAAAAATAATAAAAATAGGAGAAAATATGGAATTAGTATTATCACAAAATTATTTAGATATATAACAAGAAGAAAAGGAAGATCAGATGGATATATTTATTAATAATAAAATAACTTTACTCTTAATAGTAATTTTTATGATGTTAATATCAACATTATTATATTTATCAATAAAAGCAGTTAAAACTAAGAATTACAAAATTCTAGAAAAGTATTTAAGTCTTTACATTATGGGGGTATTTGTAACAGGAATTTTAGCTATAATTAATATTTTATTAAATAAATAACGTAGAATTATAAGATTATTTATAATATTTTTAATTATCATTCATATGAGGGGGCAAGATGGTAAGACTAAAAAAAATAAAAAAGGTATATATTATATATTTTGTACTTGTATCAGTAGTATTTATTTTTTCATATATACTTTCAACAAAAATGGACAGTAAGAATATTATAGAAAATATGGATGAAAATAAAATAAAAGAATTTTTTCAATATGTTGAATATAAAAATCGAATAATTATGATGCTTTTAAGTATTTCGATAAGTAGTAGTGTTTTGCTATTAAAAGAGTTATTAAAAAATAAATAAAAAGTTTCATTTGAAATAAATTAATTTTCAAATGCACTATATTTAACTTAAAGAAAAAATAATAAAAATAGGAGGAAAATATGGAATTAGTATTACCACAAAATTATGTAGAGATAGAACAAGAAGAGATGGAGTATTTGGATGGGGGAGGAGTTGGCTATAATTGGTGGAATAATGCAAAAAATGTAGGAACTGCTTTGGATGTAATCTTTTCAGCCGCAGGATTTGGTGTAGGGATTTATAATTCGTATGCATTAAAAAAATTTTTAAGACAAAATGCTAATAAAGCCGTTAAAATGGTTTATTCTAAAATAGTAGGTTATGCAGGTATGACTATAGGAGGATTTGTTGCAGGAATAGCAAATTTAGTAATGACAGCTATAGGAACATCTTTAGGACAAATAATGTCAAATGTATTAGACAGAATAGATGGAAGATATGATGGATATCTTTGGGCATAATAATTTGTTTCTATATGCAGCTATTTTAATTTCAATAATAGGATTATTAACTTATTTATATTTTTTATATACGGGATTTAAAAATAAAAATTTTAGTAAATTATTGAAAAATATTAATATTATTATCTTTATTATGATAATAGCTTTAATTTTAGGAATTATAGCTATTTTAATAAAATAATAATATTTTATTAAAATTAATATATTTATGAACAAAATATAATAATTATATTAAGGTTGAAAAATATAAAGGAGAATTATGTATGAAAAAATATAGTATTTTGATACGAACAATACTAGTATTTTTAGTTGTATTTATTCTTAATTTTTATTTATTTGATATGTATAAATTTTCTTACATTATAAAATCAATAATAACATTTATTAGTATTTTTATAGTTCTTTATTTTACAAAAGAAGATAATAAAAAATAAGAGGTATATTTATTTTTTCATTTTATAATAAAACAGTTTTTTAGTAAAAAATTTATAAAAATAATAAGTCTATCCTGAAACTTCAGGATAGATTTAAATTAAACATTAATATAGGAAGGTGAGGCTCGACATATTATTTTATTAAATTTTAGGCAGATATTACAAATTTTATGATAAATCATAAAGAACGGTAAGTTTCATAAAAAATAACAAAAATAGGAGGAAAATATGGAATTAGTATTACCACAAAATTATGTAGAGATAGAACAAGAAGAGATGGAATATTTGGATGGGGGATGGTCTCCTGAGCAAGTATTAAAAAATTTAACAGGTTTGGCTGCTGTTGCAGGTATGGCAACTGTTGCAAATCATATAAGAAATGTAATTAAAGATAATCCTGGGATTGGTTTTTGGGCTTTAGTAGCTAAAACAGGATCTACTGCTAAAGCGGCATTTGTTTTATTACCATTTTGGGCTAAAATTGGGACAATTGGTGTTGGAGCAGCAGTTATTTATGCTTTAGGAACATGGGATATTTTTTAAAATGTTAAAAAAAATATTAAGTGTATTATCAATATTAGCTATTATAATATTGATAATATATAGACTAGGAATATCAAAAATAAGTATTATAGAATACATTCTATTCTTTTTGATAATGTTACAGGATATAAAATCTCTAAAAGAAAAATGATAAATTAATATGAAAATTTAATTTATCTACTATTTTTTTGAGATTATTTCAGTAAAATTTAACAATTAATTTTAAAATAGAAATAAATAATAAGTCTATCCTGAAACTTCGGGATAGACTTAAATTAAACATTAATATAGGGAGGTATGATGCCGAAATTAGAAGTAAAAGAAAACAAAAAATTAAAATTACAAAAAGTTATTTGTAAAGAATTAAATAATATTGAAATAGAAAAATTTGATATTGAAATTAATAATTTTTTAAATTCTATAAAAGCATTAAAGGCTCAAGTTTTTGGACCTGTAGTAATTAGAAATAAAGGTACTGATATAAGCGAAAATGGGATTATAACATCAAGTTATGAAATATACATACAGGCACATGATTATTTACAATATAAAAATCAATTTATAGTAAAAGATGAGATTTCTGTAGAATATTGTATATATATTAGATATGAAGGAAAACCTGAATATTTACAATTAGCTTTTAACAAATTAGAAATTTATGAATACGAAGAAGAGATAATAACTAAGGGTGATATATACATGGTATCACTAGAAGAAAATGAGAAATGTATAAAAATGGATATATTTAAACCGGTAAAGATGATATGAAATTATATAATAAAGAAGATTTAAGAAATTCAAGAATATTTTTTGATAAAAAACCACCTAAATTTATGATTTTTTTGGTTTATTTTTTGATATTTTCAGTGATAATGTCTATATTAGGTGCTGGTAAAATTAATAAAAATTATATAGTAAAAGCACAAGGAAGTATTGCAGACAAAAATATAGTTTATCACTCATCTAATGTAAATGGAACTGTAATTAAATTAATTAAAAATGAGGGAGATTATGTCAAAGAAGATGAGAGTATATTAATAATTTCAAATGGAGAAGAAAATACACAAAGAAAAGAATATGAAAAAATTTTAAAAGAAAATAAAGAAAAGTTGGAATTATTAAATAAATATAGAAATTCACTAGATACAAAACAAAATTTATTGAAGGATATGGGAGCAGAGCAAGAGTATTATGGTAAGGTGGAATATTATCTTTCCGGATTAAAAGGAGATGGATTAAACAAATCCTTCTTAAATGAAGATATAGGAAAAAAGCAACATAAATTAGCATCAAAGATAAATGAAAAAAATGAGTTAGGAAATTCTATAAAAAATTTAGAAGAAAATAAAAAATATTATGATAAATTAGCTTCTGATTATGAAAAATTAAATTATGAAATATCTGATTTAGAAGCAGAAATTTTACAATTAAAAAGCAATGAAAAAGAAAATTCAAATTTAATTAAAATAAAAGAAAAAGAATTAAAAGTTAAGAAAGAAAAGTATAGAGAAAATTCAAAAATAGTTGAAAATAGAGCAAAATCAGAAAATGAATATCAAACAACAAAATCAAAAATAGAATCTTTAACATCAGAAATAGATGGGTTAAGTGAAGAAATAAAACAATTGAACAGACAGGAAGTTTCGCCGAAACAATCAAATCAAATATATTTTCAACTTATAAATGAAATCGGGGCAGAAATAAAAACAATAGAAAAAAATAATGCAGATATAAATCTAAATATATCAGTATTATCAAAAAGAGATAAAAATTATGAATTAAAAGCAAAAAAATCAGGGAAAATACATTTTCTAAATAATATAAAAGAGGGATTAAATGTACAAGCAAATCAGCCGTTATTAGAAATATCCACATTAGAAAAAGAAAATTATTATGTAGATGCATATGTAAATATTATTGACATATCTAAAATAAAAATAAATCAAGATGTTGATATTTCAATTATTGGAGTTAATACATATAAATATGGTACATTAAAAGGAAAAATTAAATATATAGAAAATGGGACAACTAGTATTCAAACACAAGAGGGAAATAAGAGCTTCTATAAAGTTAAAGTAGAATTGGAAATAAAAGAATTGGTAAGCAAAAAAGATAAAATAAAATTATTTTTATCAATGCCTGTAGAAGCAAGAATAATTTATGATAAAGAAACTTATTTAGATTATATTTTAGAAAAATTAAGTTTTAAGGAATAAAATAGGAGGAAAATATGGAATTAGTATTACCACAAAATTACGTAGAGATAGAACAAGAGGAAATGGAGTATTTGGATGGGGGAATATATGTTAATGATGAAACAGTTAAACAAATAGGATATGCATTAGGAGTAACAGGATCTACAAGTATAGCTGCAGTAGCTATATCTGTAAAATTGGGAGCGGCGGCAATAGTAGCAAAATTATCTGTCATTCCGGGAGGAAATATAATTGCCGCTGTAGGAGCTGCATATATAATAGCAAACGCAGGAAATATAGCTCCAGCATTTGTTAGTGCATTGGTAAGAGGTAAGGGAATGGATATAGGAACTAGCTGGTGGTACGCATTACCAGTTTTATCATTTTCAGCTAGATAAAATTATTTATGAAAAATTTATATAACTTTAAAAAAGATAATAATATATTTGTTCACTTTATTTACTATATTTTAGTACTTTTATTACTATATTATAAACTAAAAACAAAAAGTGTAATAATTTTTGTTTTATTTATTTTTATCTGTTTATCTTTAGTGTATAGTATGACCGTAAATAATTATAAAGTGATTCCTACTAAAACAATAGGAAAAGTATTATATTATTTTAGAATAATACTGAAAATTTCATTTTATTTAATTATGATAGGATTAAATGTAGAAAATTCTAATTATATTATCTATATATTTATTTTTTATTTACTGTTAGAAATTTTAATTACAAATATTTACATTAAATTCAAAAAAAATATTTTTTATTATTTTTCAGATGATAAAATAAGTAAAAAATATGAAAATATTATTAATAAGAAATAATAAAATAGGTAAAATAAAGTAGGGTTTTATTAAAAAATAATAAAAATAGGAGGAAAATATGGAATTAGTATTACCACAAAATTACGTAGAGATAGAACAAGAGGAAATGGAGTATTTGGATGGTGGGGAAATGCAGTATATGGAAGCACCGGGAAAATTATCAAAAGAGAAATGGATATATATGTATACTGCTCAGCCTTATGCTTTTTATAAAAATTCTAAAACAGGAGAAATAAAAATGGTACAGGTTACATCTATAAATCAACATCTTATTAATGTTGTTACAAAAAAATGGGCAGATTCTATAGCTAATGCTGGAAATTACTTTGGAGGTAGACCATAACAATGAACAAAAGGGAACAGAAAAAAGTTTTTTTAGATAAATTACATAATATTTATAACAATAAGCAGTTAAATTTATCTAAAAACACAAAAAGTGAAATATTGAAACAATATACAGAGTTAATGAATGGCAAAACTAATATAAATTATGCATCTTATCATCTTTATCCTTTTATTAAAAATGAATGTTATAATAATAAATCAGACGAATTAGATGAACTTTTAAAACTTGTTCTAAAATATAGATGGAGAAGTTATTTTGGAATGATTTTGTGTTCAGCTTTTGATGGATTTAGATAAAAAATGGATAAGTAAAATAGTTAAAAACTCATCAAAAATTTAGTAAAAACATAAAACAAGCTCTAGATTTAAATATCTGGGGCTTGTTTTTGGCATAATATTAATATGAAAAGCAAAAATAATATACCATGTTTAAATTTTAATTTAAATTATGGACACATTCAAGTTAAAATGGATTTTAATACTTATATTGTGGTTGAAAATAATGTTAAATTAAGGAGTTTGCAAAATTTAGTAAAGAAATTAAATTTAGATATAATAAAAAATGCTTACTCTCAAAAAGTAATAAAATCAGTAATAGACGCAGTTTCAATGTTTCAGATTTTAATCTATTGTTATTTATAGAGTATTAAATTAAAAAAAATAGAAAAATGTGCAAATATGATCTGAAAGTTCTATATTTACTTTAAGGTCAAAATCTCCGGTGTAAATGTCAATTGAAAAATGGTTCACGATAATATTCGAAAAATGGTCCATTTAAATTTAAATGGACCATTTTTCGGCTATTATTAATTGATTTATGAACCACTTTTAGATTAGCATTTACATCCAGATCATTCTACTATCAATAGATTTAGACACAAATTGGAAATTTTTGTAGAAAAAATAATAAATTATTAATTTATAATGACCTTTCAGATGTGTCCGATATTTGTATTGATGGAAAATAGAACCAAAATACTGGT